>NZ_AXCB01000022.1:0-57923 GCF_000475375.1 Marinobacter sp. EVN1 | reverse complement strand
CTTATTCAGAGCCTCCTTAGAGATGGTAAAACGTGGCTAGACAGCGGGGCTTTCACCCTGGCTTTGGAAATATCTTGTGACCAGGCAGCCATAGTGACGGGGAAACCTGCGCCGCAGATGTTTCAGCTAGCTCTGAAATCCATGCGCTTACCTGAGCAAGAAGTCATAGTGATTGGAGATGATGTGTCCAGCGATATCATGGGAGCCAAACAAGCGGGCCTCCAAGGGTTCCTTGTGACAACGGGTAAATTTAAACCGGAACAGGTGAGTGAGCATGGCCTGAGTAGTGAATGCCTCCTACATAATATCGGTGATGTAATTACTATGTGTGCAAGTGAGGAGTAAGAAAAAATGAAACTCTTGAATATCGAAGTCACCTCTCGGGGCACTGTATTTGATGCTCGTTATGATATTTTCCGCAAAAACGGGGCAGAGGTTTATCATCTTACTATGGCGCATCAAGCATCGGTATACCCCAATTTTGCCGGCGTAAAATATCTGCCTACCCAGACATTGGACGCAGTGGTGGAAGTGGCTCGTCAATGGCATCGGGAGATCGGGTTTGATGCGGTAATCACCACTGATGAGGCCTCTGTCTTGTCGGCCGCTGCGATCGCGGACGACTTATCGTTACCTGGCGTTTCGTTAGATGCTGCAGCTAAAAGCCGGAATAAATATTACATGCGGCAAGCGCATCACGCCCATGGAGCACCCAGTCCAGACTTCGAGTTATGCTATTCGTTAGAGTCGGCGTTGAAGGCCGCTGAAACTATTGGCTACCCAGTGATCATTAAACCCACGTTAGGCGGCAATGCGGAACATGTATACCTGGTCCGTGATGAGCAGACACTCAAAGATCGCTTTCCCGTTGCGAGTGCGGCCAATCAAAACTACTCCTATTGTGTCCATGAAGCGAGCAGTGAAGCCTTGGGGCCAAACGCCATGTTGGTTGAAGGGTATCTATCTGGCTCTGAACACTGTATCGAAGCGTGGGTTTTAGAGGGGAAAGCTCATATCGGTTCTATCGCAGATCGTCTCTCTGTTGAACTCGATGTCTTTGATAACGACTTGTATCGAACACCCACTGCATTGGTTAATAATCAGATCGACTTGCTTGCTGCAGCCTTACAAGCCGGCGTTGAAGCTCAGGGCATAACACATGGTGTAGTCCATGCGGAGTTTCGCTTCCATCAGGGGCTTCCCTATATTGTTGAAATTGCCGCGCGGGTCGGAGGAGGCAGCCTCGCTAAGATGGCGAAACTAAGTTACGACTATTGTCCAATAACAACAGCCTACCTAGTCGCAACAAATCAGCCACCAGCGTGCGCAACCTTGTCTCCGACCGGAAAAGTTGCCGTGGGATTAACGATGCTGACTCGACAAGGTCGTATCAAAGATATTCACGTGCCTGATCTCGTTACCAATCATCCACAAGTGTTTAATTTGGCCATCCTCGCAAAGCCTGGGGATGTGCATCGTCGTCCTCCCGAAGGTAACGATATGTTTGGTTATATTGGTGTGGCTGGCCAATCTCAGCGAGAAGCCATTGAGTTAGCGAGTCGCCTGTTTGAGGAGATACGAATTGATTTCTATACCTATTCGGCGCATGAAGATAAGCACTTTGTAAAAGAAAACTCATGAGTCATTCGCAAGCTGGCGCGTTATTCGTGCTAGCATTTTTACTAATGGCGAACGCCAACGCGGTGTTATCAGGATGGTTACTTCAAACCTTGCACCCGTTTACCTTATTGTTCTGGAGCTTTTTAGCGACAAGTGTCTTTTTCCTGTTGCGCCTAAGGATCACACAAAGTTCCAAAGCGACCCGTATCTCTCGTGATTCGATCAGGCCCTTACTGCTGCTGAATATAGCGAGTAGTTTGAGCTGGATTGGTTACTTCTATGCGCTGCGCTATATCGAACCTGCGATAGTCAGCGCGTTAATGGGTGGAATTGGGCCACTGTTTGTCGTATTGAGTGGACTCGTCCTCTTACGAGCAATGTCATTACGTCAAGTGATCACCTCCACGGGGATTATTATTGGGGCCATCGTACTGGCTTGGGCATCCGTGTCGGAGCAATCCGCTGTGCAAAATGTCAGTCAGACTCATATCGTGGTCGGTTTGGCCGCGGCTCTAATCGGTGGTTTCGGACAAGTGCTAACCACCCTCTCAACCAAACGATTAGCCGACCAGAATTGGGATGCAAGCCAACTGATGGCCCATCGCTTCTACCTATTAATAGCAGTGTCAGGCTTTGCTGCATTTAATGGTCCGGGTTTGACGGTTCAAACTATACCAGACCTGTTTGGGTTGTTATTGGTTGGGATTTTTGGTGTTTTGGTCCCGTTATGGCTCCTTCAGAAAGGTATTATTCACTCATCATCTTTCACAGTTTCAGTGTTGTTAGCGCTTGGCCCACTGATGACGCTTTGTTTTCAAGGGTTCGATTCGAGACTAACGACCTCATTATGGTCGGCAATAGGGTGCGTTATCATTGTGGTGTCGACCGTCAACAACTTTCTAGTAGGTGGTGTAAAGCTCCCCTTCTCAGATCGGATTAAGGAAGCAACTAATGGTTAATGACGACGTCCGAATAATCCAAGTGTCCGACTTACACTTAGCTGAGGACCTCTCGTTTGAACTAAAAGGCGTGAATACTTACCGGTCAGCTTCACAAGCTATGCGGGCGATCAATGCGGCCACTGCAGATGCAGTGGTAGTCACAGGAGATATTTCAGAGGATGGCTCTCCCGCGTCATACCAACACTTTAAGGCATTATGCCATCAATATAATGTGCACGAACCCCATTGCCTGCCTGGCAACCATGACAACCTTGCGAATATAACGAGAGAGTTGAAGGGCATGCCTTACTGTGAGTCGTTGCGTTTGGGTAATTGGTTGTTTATCTTCGTGAATACTCATCGACAAGGTTTTGATGATGGCGCCATTGGAACTGACGAGTACCGAAGAATGACATCATTATTAATTCGCTATCCAGAACAACATGTTGCATTATTTATGCACCATCACGCTCTTCCAACCGGTAGTTCTTGGATAGATCAGTACCAAATACACGACGGGGGCACCTTTCTTGCTTGGTTGAGAAACTACCCTACTATTCGGGCAGTCATCACTGGACACATCCACCAAACGTTCTCTGCAATACAAGGGGGGGTCGCTTTCTATGGCACTCCTTCAACTTGTGTTCAGTTTGTTCAAGGTCGCGAGAAAGCGGAAGTAGCAGATCTTGGGCCTGGGTATCGTGAATTGGTATTCCGGGCTAACGGTGAGATTGCTACTCAAGTTGTTCATTTATCTTCCCTTTGACCTGCCCCCAGTCTTTAATCCAGCTGCTTCCTAGTAATGTCCGTTACTTTTGAATCAGTTTTTCCAAGTCGGAGAGCGGAGGCAAACTCCAAGGTTGTCTGATACCCCAAGGATGAATGCGGGCGCTGCTCATTGTAGTCCAAGCGCCAGTTGCTGATTTTTTCTCGGGCGTGAGCGAGATCCCGGAACCAATGTTCATTCAGGCACTCATCCCGGAATTTTCCGTTAAAGCTCTCGACGTATCCGTTCTGCATCGGTTTCCCGGGCTGGATCAGCTTTAGCTCGACGCCATGGCGGTAGGCCCATTGGTCGAGCGCTCTACCAGTGAATGAAGTGGACCCCAAATTTTGGACAGGTGCCTAAGCTCTGATTCATCATCTCCATAAGGAGGAGAATCATGAGCAAGAAACGCAAGCAATACAGCGCATCATTCAAGTCCAAAGTCGCCCTGGCTGCCCTCAAGGGCGACCAGACCACATCCGAAATTGCTGCCCGTTTCCAGATCCACCCCACCATGGTCAGCACCTGGAAGCGCGAACTGCTGGAGAATGCCCCGGGCCTCTTCGAAGGCAAGAAGAAGGCCGGCAAGCAATCCGATGAGCCCAGCACAGACGAACTGTTAGTGGCCAATTAAAGTGACCCACTACTGGCCATTAATTTTGACCCACCTCCGAGTGGCCGTCAGGCCACAGAACCAGCTACTGTCCCCCGCTTTTATCGATGGCCGGGGGCATGTCAGTGAAGGAGTGGGTTGTGATACACAAGATCAAGGCACTGCACGATAACGGCAAAGGGTTGTCGATCCGCGCCATCAGTCAGGAACTAGGGTTGTCCCGCAATACCGTTCGCAAGTACCTGCGAATGAATGAGAATGCGATTTCGGAACAGATTGAAGATCCCTCACGCACCAAGCGCCTCGACGATCACCGGGATTACCTGGTGCATTTGCTCAAGAAGTTTCCCAAGCTCAGCGCGGTCAAGATTGCCCGCAAGCTGCAAGCGAAGGTTGGTGAGTTACCGGCCTCGGACCGTTCCATTCGCCGCTACGTGCGAACGCTCAAGGAGGAAGTGGCCTCAGCCCAGATGCGCTACTACGAACCCATTCTGGATGACGTCCCCGGTGTTCAGTGTCAGGTGGACCCTGGCGAGTTACGTGGTGTGTTGATCGGTGGCGAAGAGCGCACGCTGCACTTCGTGGTGTTCGTGCTGTCCTACTCGCGGCTGATGTACGTGGGCATGGCATTCCGCCCTCTGGACACCCAGACCTTTATCCAGCTCCACGATGAAGCCCTGCGGTACTTTGGCGGTCTGCCGGAGGAGTGTGTTTACGATCTGACCAAGCTGGTGGTGATCAACGAGCAGTACCGGGAACTGACTCTCAACCAACGGTTCCATGAGTATGCCACCACCGCCGGGTTCCGGATCCATGCCTGCGAAGGCTATGACCCGGAGAGCAAGGGCAAGGTGGAAGCCGGCGTGAAGTACGTCAAGCAGGATTGCCTTTACGGTGAGGTCTTCCGAGATTCTGAGCACGTGCGCCAGCACGTGCAGGACTGGGTTGAGAGCGTGGCCACCACGGCACCACCGGTGAACCGCCCCGGGAGCGCTTCGAACGGGATGAGCGAGAACACTTGGAAGCTTACCTGTCACCAGCTTGCGTGCAGTCTGTGGCCCACGAGACACGTCGAGCCGACAAGACCGACCTGATCGCCTGGAAGGCCAACAAGTACTCCGTGCCCATGGCCTGGCAACAGGCCCGGGTGGGCGTTCTGGAGTCCGGCGGCCAACTCCACATCAGCGACCTGAGCACAGGCGACGTCATCGCCAGTCATGCTCTGTGTACCGACAAGGGCAAGGTGATCAAGAACACCCATCACTACCGCGATCATGCCCAACGGGTGACCACCCTTGAGAGCAAGATCAATGAGATGATCGGTAGCGAAATCGGGCAACGGTTGTGCCAGCAGCTCAAGCGTTCCGAGCCCAAGATCTACAAGGATCAGTTGGTGGCTACCCGTGATCTGCTCAAGCGCCATGCGCCCGTGGATCCGGCATTAATCACGACTCTGGCAGAACGCCCCGGCATGACCGCCACACGCCTGCAAAGCTACCTTGAAGCGGCCCAGACCGCCGTCCTCCGGGAACGGCAGCCAGAACCTCTGCCAGAACCAAAGCAAGCACTGGACCTAAGTGCTTATCGCCGTATTGGCCACTCCAGTGGCCAGGGGGTGACCCATGAGCCAGCTTGAACAGACCGTGTCCCGTTACCGCAGCCTGCGCCTGAGCGCAGCAGCCGATGAGCTGACCAACTTACTAGCGGAGGCAGAAGCCAACGAGATGTCCTATCTCAGCTTCGCGGACCGGCTTGCCGAACACGAATTGATCCAGCGCCAGGACAAGCGCATCCGCCGGAACCGGAAGATGGCCGCGTTCCCTGCCGAGAAGCGCCTGGAGGGCTTCGACTACCGGCACCAGACCACCATTACCAAACGTCAGGTCAATGCCTTGCTGGACTTCCAGTTCATCGACGAGCGGAACAACCTGGTGTTCATCGGCCCACCCGGTGTAGGCAAGACCCACCTGGCCATCGGCATTGGCTACAAAGCCGTGGAGGCTGGCTATCGAGTCCTGTTCCGCAACGCCCTGGATCTGGTGGAAGAGCTGGAACTGGCCGAGATGAAGGGTGAGCTGAAAAAGCGGGTCAGCGCATTGGCCAAATACGACCTGCTGATCATCGATGAGCTGGGTTATCTGCCCATGACGCGGCAGGCCCGGTACAACCTGTTCCAGCTGATCAACAGCCTGTACGAATACCGCTCCATCATCCTGACCACCAACAAGGACTTCACCAGCTGGGGCGAGTTCTTCCACGACGACAACGTGGCGGTGCCAATCATTGACCGGGTTATCCACCATTCACACATCTTCATGTTGGGAGGAGAAAGCTATCGGCTGAAGCAGAAAACCACGAACTAGACTATGAAAGGTGGGTCAATTTTATTGGCCAAAGGTGGGTCAAAATAAATGGCCATTGACACGAACTTTACCGAGAGATTGGCCGACTGACGGTGGAACGCGATTTTTTGTCGCGCAAGCTCGATCAGTAAGCCGTCAACAGCGGTTGGCGATGATCGAGCGTGGTCATCCCCAAGTCAGTCTTTCGCGCCAGTGTGAGCTGCTCAAGCTGAGCCGCTCATCGGTGTACTACGTCCCTCGTGAGCAGTGTCAGGAGGATCTGGATCTGATGTACCTGATTGATCAACAGCACCTGGAAACGCCGTACTATGGCTCTCGCAAGATGCGGGTCCACTTGCAGCACCAGGGCTATCGGGTCAACCGGAAGCGGGTGCAGCGGCTGATGCGCACCATGGGCATTCAGGCGGTGTATCCGCGCCCCAGAACCAGCATTCCGGGCGATGGGCACAAGGTGTACCCGTACCTGCTCACAGGGCTGAAAATCGACCGCCCCAACCAGGTGTGGGCAACAGATATTTCATATATCCCGCTGGCCCGGGGCTTCATGTATCTGGTTGCCATCATCGACTGGTACAGCCGCAAGGTGTTGTCCTGGCGAGTCTCCAACACCATGGACACAGACTTCTGCGTCGATGCACTGGAGGAGGCTCTACAGCGCCACGGAACACCGGAGGTCTTCAACACCGATCAGGGCGTCCAGTTCACCAGCGAGGCCTTCACAAGCGTTCTCAAAGAGCATGGCATCCGGATCAGCATGGACGGCAAAGGCTGCTACCATGACAACATCTTTGTGGAACGGCTCTGGCGCAGCGTCAAACACGAGTGCGTCTACCTCACTGCCTTCGAGGATGGCCGACACTTGAAGCAGGCGCTCCACCGGTACTTCCGGCATTACAATCAGACCCGGTACCACCAAACCCTTGATTACCAAACGCCCGATGAGGTGTACTACGGGCAACCCATATCTCTGGCAGCCTGAGCCAGCGAAACAACCGGATCATAGCTTAGGGACACCATCAGGTTGTCCAACTGACTGGGTCCACCTCAGAATTCAGGCCCCTGATCGGTCCTAACAGCTTTCGGGTAGCCTCGGAAGGCAGCGATACTATCCAGGGTGCGGGCGACCTGTTCACCTGATATTCCCATGGCCACGGGAATGTCGAGACACTCCTTGGTGAAGTCATCCACGATCGTTAGGCATTTGATCCTGCGGCCGTTAGCCAAGGAATCCATCACGAAATCCATGGACCAGGTTTGGTTTGGCGCATCAGGCAACACCAAGGGCTGCCGTTCCACCATCACGCCTTTACGGCGCTTGCGTTTACGGACGGCCAGGCCTGCCTCCCGATAAAGCCGATAAACCTTCTTGTGATTCACCTCAGCACCCTCACGACGCAGCAACTGGTGAACACGCCGGTACCCGAACCGGCGGCGTTCGAACGCAATGGCTTTGATGCGCTCTGTCAGCTCACGCTCTTCTGGAGAACGCTGAGACTGATACCGCATCGTTGCGCGGGATAACCCGACGAGTGAACAGGCTTTGCGCTCGGATATCGTCGTCTCCGACAGCATGATGCGCACAGCCTCGCGCTTGTTCCCGACGGTCAGTACTTTCGGTTGAGAGCCGCCTTCAGAGCTTCTGTGCCCAGCATGGACTCGGCTAGCAATTTCTTGAGCCGGGCGTTCTCTTCCTCCAGGGCCTTCAAACGACGGGCTTCAGAGACTTCCAGGCCGCCATACTTCTTGCGCCAGGTGTAGAAGGTTGCGTCTGAGATGTTGTACTTGCGGCACAGCTCTTTGACCGGCAGGCCAGCCTCGGCTTCCTTCAGAATGGGAATGATCTGTTCTTCGGTGAATCGCTTCTTCATGTTCATCGTCCTCTCTGGTGATGAACATTACTAAGATCAGAATGGATTAGAAAGTTGGGTGCAGGTCAGGCCGAGTACGTGGCAGGAACCGATCGCACTCACCGGCTATTAACACGGCTTTCGAGATCCCGGATTGAGTCGACGATTTCCTCAAAGTCCGGAGGTGTCGAGTACATCATCCCAGCACCCACCATTTTCTCGTAGTCACCCCGCAACCCCTCCAGAGTATCGGTCTCCGGCAATAGCTTCAGCCGTCCATCCAGACACTCGTCATAGTTCGCGTAGCCCGTATGGAAGAAAACTTTCTTGTGACGAACTACATCCTCTAAAAGCTCCCGGTTTTTGACCGCTGATCGGCCGGCAGGATGCTCTGCAAGCATCACCAAGTCGTACCAATGTCGGGACAACCTTTCAGCACTGTCCCTGAGCTTACCCCTACTACATTCAACATGTATGAGCGTCGCTTTCTCCCAGAATGTCCGTTCCGGCGAGAGCACCACGACCTCACTGCTCGGATAGACGAGGTCTTGCGTCAGCTCAGAGATGTATGGGCAAACTATATGAGTTTCATTGGGATCGATGACATTTCTGCCACCGAGCTCAATGAGTACCTGCGACCGAATATATTGGCCCGAATCCTCTATAACCGATGGGTAAGTGACCCAAATTTTTTCACCGCCATCGTCTAGCTCAACGGTGCGATGCTCGGATACTGGCAATTTAGCCAATTCACTTTCTAGGTGTGGAACGACCACTTCGTTCGCATAGGCAAAAACATAACTTTTCAGTCGTTCACTAAACTGCTTGGTTTTGGTACGACTTACGCCCCCTGCGAATGGGTCAAAGCCGTCCTCGAAGGCCCTGTAATCCAACGTGATATCGACATCCTCGGAAAAGCGATCAATCACATCGTAAACTTTGGAGAGCGATGTACCACCTTTAAAAGCCATCGGGTGCGCACCAGGCATGGAGAACAGCGCCTGCAGAGTCCAGCAGCCCCATACATCCTTTTCCAAAACAGATGCACTGCGAGCCAGTTGAGGTGCAACAGTTTGAAGGATATCGCGTTGTTCCTCCGCGGAAAGTTCGAGAAATACCTGCTCAGCCATGGACACGGCCAGTCTCATATTGCCTGAACACCTCGCTCATCCAGGCCGGCATACGGGAGGAAAGCAACGTCTCGAACTCTTCTTCGCTCAACCCCTCTTTGATCCGCTTCACTACCTCGGTACTGATGTTGTTTTTACCCAGATACCAAAGAGCAGAGAGGGCCAAGCCAGGTCTTTTGCCCGCATGCTGAAGCTTTCTCTGACTGCTGGTGTGCACAAGCCTCACTTTAAGTTTACCGATGCAAATTTCTCGGGTGGGGCCACTAGTGTAGTAAACCGGTGCCGTTGGCATTTGCGTACTGAGCTTGAAGCGGCGAGCCGCTTCTGCCCCGTGAACCTGAATGGTTTCTCCATGCTCTTTCGCGATCACCTCAACCACACGCGACACGTCGGGCATCACCACCCCGACAAACCTGCTTTGCTTTGGCCGGACAAACACGCCCCTTGCAACCCGCTGAATCACACCCGCCTCTACTAGCCTAGACATAGCCTTATCCACAGCTGCGCGTGACCCGAGCCGAAGAAACCTTGTATTTGTAAAGGGCTCACCTTGCGGGAGCTTGACTATTTGACGCTCAATGGACTCTTTCACGGACATGACACACCTCCAAGCATTGTCAGAAAAACTACTATTTTTTCGGACACTATTCAAGCTTGATCGACGTGACAACATCGATTTTTGCTGACGTATTGGCGGAGCCAAGCCTCATCAACATCCTGAATTTTCACCTAGCAACTCAGAAATGACCTCAAAGACATAGGGGTAAATGCCAGCGCATTGCGAAGTTCTCGGACCTGCAACATTTAACGTCCCTATCTGATTATCGATGCAAAATTCCCGGATCTTCTCAACAGCCAGGCCCGGCTCTACTACAGAAATATCAATCAGCTTTAGCGGTTTCCGCTCCTTCAGAGCCATAGAAACAGTCAATGCTGTGCCGCCCTTGAGCTCGTCGCGATAGAAAACAAGCGTACCGTCGCCTGTCTGAACATTTTTTCGGGTTCGGGCTCGATAGCCTCCAGTGATTTCCGTAAGCGGGTAGCGCTCCGGTATCGTCCCATCCTCTGCTAGGCGCCCTTTTGGGCAAGCGCCCGCGATCGGGTAATCCCGGTCTATCGCCGCATCAAGTGCCGCGCGGTCGGCACCAGTCTGACCACCGCTAATGACTTTCATTGGATACTGCTTCATATCAGTCGTTTTCAATCTTTAAGCCTCCCAACGGCGATCAGATCTGTCGCCACATCCATCGGAATTGGATAGCCTTTCCACCACGCCACTCACCCAGTCGAGCGGCCTTTGAGTCTGACGATCAAAAGCAGGCCATACCTACTAATCAGACATTCATCAATGCTGTCATCGATCAATTCAGACAACGTCATCTGGAGTATCACAGGTTCGTTTGAAGCGGAACAAATCGAAACCTCCGCAACTGCCGAGAGAAAGCCCATGTTTTACACCGTCGATGAAGTGAGTAGCCGTTACAAAGTCTCAACTAAAACTATATGGCGCTGGGTCAGAGAGGGGAGATTTCCCCGACCGGTCAAGGTCGGCCCGGGGACAACTCGTTGGAGGGAGGAAGACCTGCAAGCTTTTGAAGAGGGCTTGCAGTGAGTCGTCACCACTGTATGTCGCAATACAAACAACCTCGCCTAATCAAGAAGCCACGCGGAAATGGCATTTCTCCGAGCGAATCGTGCTCGATAGATTTGATCGTAGCATGATGGCAGGAATGCTATTGTTTATTTAATTCAACGATGTAGTTTTCTCCGGACCCTAAAGCGTGTCCGATTTCCGGACACTGAAATCCTGACAATTCTGCACTCCCCGACCCGACAAAATTGGATCCAAATGTCCGTTTAGAGTGCCTGGAGGGCACCGATCAAATGTCCTGTTTCCGGACATTGGTTACCTGACAAAGGTGTGCCAAACTTCGGCGCTAATTGGCTTAAAATGCTGATATATCGGGATTTTGGAGGCTGGTGTTTTTTGCTTTAGGCATTTGATCTTTCAGACTTTTCACCGATTTAGACCGGTTGCTGCCTACCTTCGAAGGCGCACTCCGGAGGCGAAGGTCTCAGGTTCGAATCCTGACGGGCGGGCCATTAAATTGGAAAATCAATGAGTTAGCATCAAGGCAATACCCTCACCTGTATCGCTCGCGCCTGAGCAGTCCAAATACCTCCGATTCAATCAGTGACCTTTGCACGGTAAGATTAAAAGCGGGAGTTTTTCTCCATTATTGCGCCTGTGCCCGAATGGTGCCTTGGCGGTGCCCAGTTAATTCGGGCGAATGCATCGCGAGCTACTAAAGTGACCTTTGCACAGTTTGCACCTAACTACCTTCATGGCACAGCCTCGCAGCACCATCCAAGCAGACATTTTCAGCTTTGGTCGCAAAGCGGACATTCAGAATGTATCAAGTTTATGAAAAATTATGGGATTCGAAGCAGCATAATTGAGTACTACAAGGCCAACCGCCCGCGATTCTCGTCTAGTAAGGGTGCTGACGAGTGATACCTACCCGCACAAAGATGACGCTCAGACCTGGCGCAACGACTGATCTCTGGATAGAACTCTGAAGCCCTCTGCTCAACCCAACAAGGATAGGTGCGTATTCCGGCGAACGTGAACACCCATACCGGTTGAACGTGAACACCATTTTTCTTAACGCATCACCCACCGGAGTTTTTACTCCGGGTGTTCACGTTCAGTCAATTTCCTGAAGTCGTTTTCTCATCGATTCCCCCTTCAGAGCCCAGCGATGGGCGTTGTGCATGAGCCGGTCCAGGATGGCGTCAGCCAGGGTGTTATCACCGATGGCGGCATACCACTGATCGGTAGGCAGTTGACTGATGATCATAGTCGAGTGCGTGCCGTGACGGTCATCCATGATCTCCATCAGGTCGTTCCGGTGTGCCGGTTTCAGGGCTTCGAGTCCCCAGTCATCCAGGATCAGCAACTTCACTTTGGCCAGCTGGTTCAGCGTCTTCTGGTAGGTGCCGTCAGCCTTGGCCTGAGTCAGTTCCAGCAGTAATCGGGAGATCCGGTAATACCGGGTGCTAAGGCCGTTCAGGCAAGCCTGATGCCCCAGTGCACAGCCCAGGTAGGTTTTACCGCTGCCGCAGGGGCCGGTAATCAGCAGGTTCTGACCACGCTCCAGCCAGTCGGTCTGAGCCAGTTGGGCCACTTGAGCTTTCTTCGGATTGCGTGGGTGCTGGTAGTCGATGTCCTGGATCGAGGCACGGAGCTTGAAGCGGGCCTGGCGTACCAGGCGGTCCTGTTTCCGGTGCTCTCGGGTCTGGAACTCCCGATCCAGCAGCAGTTCCAGGCGCTCGGCGAACGGCAGTTCGTCGTAGGTGCCCGGCTGGTTTTGCTGGTGTTCCAGGGCGGCAGCCATGCCGCCTAACTTCAGGTCTTTCAGTCGTGCCAGGGTCTGTGTTGTGCTCATGGGTGATGTCCTAGTGGAAGCTCTTCGGGCCACGGATATTCTCGTGGTGTTGAGGGAGTTCGGCGTTCAGGGGCAACTGCTCCGGCAGCTTGTCCCGGTTGCTCCGGAGAATGGCCTTGATGTGCTTTAGGCGATTCAGACCTTCCCGATTGGCGATGCGGCAGCCGGCATTCAGGCGTTGGTTGGGGTACTCCCGAGTCAGGCTGAGTAGCCCGAGACAGACCCGGTAGGCCTGCTCCGGGTGTTCCCGCTCAGCCAGTCGATCACTGACCCAGGTCAGCGTGTCTGGCCCGATGTCCCGGGCCCAGTTCTTGAGACGCCCCGGGGTCCATTGCTGCTGTTTTCGATGCCGGGCAGGCATATGACCGGCTTCGGTGGTGGTGCCCGGCCTGTGACGCCGTGGGTGACTTGCCACCTGGCGTTGCCGGAAGTGGACCTGCACCAGATGATCGCTGGCCTGGACTTCCACCTGCTCGCCCACGTACTGGTGCGGTACCGAGTAATGATGCTGGTCGAACTCGATGTGGTAATCGATATTGACCCGGCAACGCCGGATCTCGACGTACTCATAGGGCTGTTTCGGCAAGGGACGCAGGGCTGGCTGATCCAGTGTCTCGAAGGCGGTTTGCCGGTTACCCGGGAGCCGCCGGAACGGGCGGCTGTTCAGCTCTTCAAGCAGTGACCGGATGCACTGGTTGGCTTCGGCGAGAGTGAAGAAGGTGTGGTGACGCAACCGGGCCAAGATCCAATTCTCCACGATTTGCACGCCGACCTCCGCCTTCGATTTGTCCTTGGGCTTGTAGGGCCTGGCCGGGAGGATGGCCACCTGATAGTGCTCGGCCAGTTGCTGGTAGCTGGGGTTTAGCTCTGGATCGTACCGACAGGCCTTGCTGACACCGCTGCGCAGGTTGTCCGGCACGACCATCTCCGGAATGCCACCGAAGAACTCAAAGGTACGCACGTGACTGGATAGCCAGTCTCGCAAACTCTGGCTCCAGGTGGCTTCAGCGTAGGTGTAGTTGGAGGCCCCAAGCACCGCCACGAACACCTGAGCGGTGCGTACCTCACGGGTCTGCGGGTTGATGATCGGCACGGTCGGGCCGCAGTAATCCACGAAGCACTTCTCCCCGGCCTTATGGGTCTGGCGCATGGAGTGCTTCTGCTGCTTCAGCCATTGCCGATAACGGTCACAGTACTGGGAGTAGCTGTAACAGCGATTGGGATACTGAGCTGTGTATTCCTCCCACAACAGCTGCTTGGTCATCCCTTTACGCTTGAGTTCCTGATGAACGGTGGCCCAGTCAGGCACCTGGTAGCGAGTCGATGTGGTGGGATCGGCACCGGGATAGAACAGGGCCGCAAGGCGGCCATCGTCCAAATCCTCGGGCAACGGCCAGTTGAGGTTCAGGGCATCGGCCCGGGCTAACAGCTTCTGGATGGCCCCGACACTGGTCTTGGTGCTGGCACTGATCTGCCGGATCGAGAGCCCGGCTTCCAGCCTTAGGCGAAGCACCTCTCTGATTTTACGCATTAGAATTCTCTTTGCTGGCACAACTCCGCTCCCCAGAAAAAGGAGTCAGAGTAGCAAACGGTCTAATAAACAATGCGTTAAGAAGGATTCCGGTTGAACGTGAACACCGTTTCCGGGAATGTGAACGCTGATTCCGGCATCGTGAACACCGATTCCGGAAAATCCGGAAAAGTGTTCACCTTCAATCGGAATGACTGTTCACGTTGAACCAGAATCGGTGTTCACGTTCGTCCGGAATGGGTGTTCATGATGGGCCGTAATATGCAATAGGGGGATGCGTGTCTTACGGGCACTCTATCATTACAAATTAGTAACTTACGAACAAAGTTGGCCCCACCTGTCGGTGGCCCGACAGGTCCAGCCAGCTTGATGGAAACCTATCAGCCTCTTACAGACCTGACAACGACGCGCAGGAAATTAGCCGTCGATCACATCAATTGACACACAGACAAAAGCCTGACTACACTAAATCTTAATTCAGAATTCTATTCTGCACAGCAAAACAATAACCTCAAAAGAGCGCATACATGATGACAACAAAAAATATCATTTTAATTTCTCTTCTTGCCGGGAGCGCAACCACTGCGTGGGCTGCAGAAAATGTCGATCTGCCAGCCACCATCGGAATGACTGCCTATGGCACCAGTTCGGCCGGCTATAGCCAGATGGTTTCTATCGGCAACCTGCTACGTAATGAGTACGGCGTATCCCTGCGGATCCTGCCTGGCGAGAACGACGTTTCCCGGATGACACCACTTAAAACCGGGCGCGTACCGGTTTGTTCCTGTGGCATTGCCGCTTATTACGCCGCCGAAGGCGTACTGATGTTCTCCGAGGACAACTGGGGGCCGCAGCCGGTTCGGGTTATTACCACCTCCATTGCCAGTTTTGGCCTGAGCATTGCTGTAGCCGGCGATATCGGCGTAGAAACCCCCTATGACCTCAAGGGCAAACGCATTTCCTACATTCGTGGTGACGATGCCCTGAACCTCGGCACCGAAGCCATGCTGGCCTTTGGCGACCTCACCTGGGATGACGTGGAGCGGATAGACTTCCCGGGATACGGCAGGGCCTTTGAAGGCATTGTTGCCAATCAAAGCGATACCGCATTTACCGTTTCTGTCGCCGGCGGCCCACAACAGCTTTCCGCCAGCCCGCGCGGTATATCCTGGCTGGAGCTTGATCCTGAGGACACCGAGGGCTGGGAGCGACTGCGCTCCGTGGCTCCCTATTTCCAACCGCACCGGGTTACTTCCGGCGCCGGCATCAGCAAGGATGAGCCTTGGATTGGTTCCAGCTATCCCTACCCCATCATCATCGCCAACGCCGATGCCGATAAAAAACTGGTGGACGGGCTGATTCGTGTCTTCACCGAGGATTACGACAAGTACAAGGACTCCGCACCAGGCAATGCAGGCTATGCGCTGGAGAACCAGAATCTCAACTGGGTCATCCCGCTGCATGATGTGGTCGTCGACTACTACAAGGAAATCGGCCACTGGACGGAAGATATGCAACAGCACCAGGACATGCTGGTACAGCGCCAGAATATCCTCCTGGACACCTGGGAGAGCTACACCAAGGCCAACCCGCCTGCCGACAAGGAAGCCTTCAAAAAGGGCTGGATGACGGCGCGGGCAGAAGCACTTCAAGCGGCTGGCATGAATCCGGTATTCCGGTAAAACCTGCTGTCCTTGTTGAAACCTGATTCCGGTGTAAAGACAAGGGGTCTGTTACACCGGAGTTCTTTCAGGAGTCTTACTGCATGTCTGAAACACACAACACTGAACCATCGAAAGAAAACGTCAGCGGCATCCGGCGGCTTTCCGGCGGATGGCCATGGATCCCCAGGGTTGCAACTCTTGTCCTGACACTGCTGACGATTGACTACCTGTTCAATTTGCAGCTGATCAATATTGTTACCAAAGTGGAAAGCCAGTTTTTCTATGTGGTGGTGGCACTTATGCTACCGCTGGTTTTTCTGCTTTGGCCAATGTCACGCCACGCTTCCCGGAACCAGGTTCCCTGGTACGACATCATCCTGTTCCTTGCCGCCTCGGTTATCTGCGGGTTCTTTGTCTACAACGCGGAAACTATTCTGGATTACGGCTGGGAATACGCGGCACCACAATACGCCGTAGTGTTCAGCTTCCTGTTCTGGGTTACTGTCATCGAAGCCATTCGCCGGGCCGGCGGCCTGCCGATTGCCATGATTGTCGGTGTCGCCAGCCTGTACCCGATATTTGCAGACAAGCTGCCGGGCCCCATCCAGGGCTTTCCATCTGCCCCCGACCAGACCGCGATCTACATGGCCATGAGTCGAGAAGGCATCATGGGCGTGCCCTTGCAAGCCTTTGCCAACATCGTGATCGGCTTCCTTCTGTTTGGCGTCGCCCTGCAGAAAACCGGCGGCGGTCGTTTCTTTATCAACCTGGCCTTCGCATTGCTGGGCCATGTTCGGGGCGGACCGGCAAAGGTTGCGGTTTTCTCCAGCGGCCTCATGGGATCCATGAGCGGCAGCGTAATCACTAATGTGATGACAACCGGAGTGATGTCAATTCCGGCAATGCGCCGAGTCGGCTTCAGCCGTTCCTACGCAGCCGGCGTAGAAGCCTGTGCTTCTACAGGCGGCGTTCTGATGCCACCGGTTATGGGTGCCACCGCGTTCATCATGGCCGCGTTCCTGAACATTCCCTACGGCACCATTGCACTGGCGGCAGTCGTGCCCTCCGTACTGTATTTCCTCGGCCTGTTTATCCAGATTGATGCCTATGCTGCCCGCAACAAGCTTCAGGGCCTGCCCGCCAGTGAATTACCATCGCTCAAGCAAACATTAAAGGAAGGCTGGTACTTCATCTTCGTGTTTGCCCTGCTGATCTGGATGCTGTTCTTCCTGCGACGAGAGGCCACGGCACCATTCTTTGCAACGGTTCTCTTGCTGGTGATCAACCAGGTACTGCCCTACCAGCGCTGGAAGTGGCAAGACGTGAAGGACTTCTTCGCAGAGTCAGGGAAGCTGTTTGCAGAGCTGATCGCGATCCTCACCGGTGTTGGCTTGCTGGTAGGTGCACTGTCGGTTACCGGGCTGTCAGGCACTATTGCCAATGACCTTATCTACCTGGCCGGTGGCAACACCCTGGTACTGCTGTTGATGGGAGCACTGACCAGCTTTGTGCTCGGCATCGGCATGACAGTTACAGCTGCCTATATTTTCCTGGCGGTTGCGCTGGCACCGGCCCTAATAAACGGCGGCGGCATGGATCCCCTGGCCGTTCACCTGTTCATCCTTTACTGGGGCATGCTCAGTTTCATCACCCCACCGGTTGCCTTGGGCGCCTTTGCCGCTGCAACGGTTGCCGGCTCCAACGCAATGAAAACCGGTGTGGAAGCCATGCGGCTGGGCAGCGTGATCTACTTTATCCCGTTCCTGTTTGTGCTTAATCCGGCGCTGATCTTTCAGGGCACCTGGAGCGAGATTCTCCTGGTGATTGTACAAGCACTGATCGGGGTAACGTTGATAGCATCGGCCATGCAAGGCTGGCTGATCGGGGTAGGCTCTCTGGCAGCAAGCAAGCTGTTGCAATGGCCAATCCGGCTGGGACTCATTGCCGGTGGCATGATCCTTGCTACCCCCGGTGGCGGACCGGTTCCGCTGACCAATCTGGAATTGTCTCTTATTAGTGCTGCGTTGATCATTCCTGCGGTCATCGCCGCCGCACTGACGCACAAGAGCTACGAAAGAAGGGAAAAGGCCCTGGCCTGAGACGGTCCTGCCCGGAGGGTGATGCACCCTCCGGGCTATTCATTCACAAAAAGCCGGCAAGTCTCTGGCGCACAATCCCTTCGGCCTCGGCCATGATTCTGCTGACCAGCTCATCGCAGGAAGGGATATCATTAATCAGCCCAACAACCATGCCACAACTCCAGGCAGCTTCATCCATCTTGCCTTCCTGCAGCACCAGCTTACCCTTTGCACCTGTGACAAGGTGACGGATATCGTCAATGGTTTCCTGATCACCCTTTTCACTCTCAATCCGGATAATTTCCCGCACGGCGGCGTTATCCATCACCCGCTCGGTGTTCTTCAGGTTACGCATGATCAGCCGGGTCTGCAGTTCATTGGCGTCCACAATTGCCTGCTTCACGTTCTCATGAACCGGCGCTTCTTTGGTAGCCAGAAAACGGGTGCCCATATTCATGCCTTCGGCACCCAATGCCATAGCCGCTACCAGGCTCCGGCCATCGGCCATCCCGCCAGATGCAATGAAAGGTATCTTCAGCTCTTCGGCTGCACGAGGCAGCAGAATGAAGTTTGGCACATCATCCTCACCGGGATGGCCGCCGCATTCAAAGCCGTCCACACTGACGGCATCACAACCGATTCGCTCGGCCTTCAAAGCGTGGCGAACAGACGTGCACTTGTGGATAACCTTGATACCCGCAGCCTTCAACTGCCCCATGTACTGTTCAGGACTCCGGCCAGCGGTTTCAACCGCCTTGACACCGCTGCGGATGATGACGTCAATGTACTCGGGATAAGGCGGCGCGTTGAAGGACGGCAGGAAGGTCAGGTTGACGCCGAAGGGTTTATCCGTCATCTGCTGGCAGCGGGCGATTTCACTGGCGAGATGTTCAGGCGTAGGCTGGGTCAGGGCGGTAATCATGCCCAGACCACCGGCATTGGATACCGCCGATGCCAGTTCGGCAAAGCCTACGTTGTGCATGCCACCCTGTACGATCGGGTGTTCGATTCCAAATAACTCCGTAATTCGTGTTTTCACGGCATCACTCTTTTGTTGTTGATAAATGTTTCCGGTCTCTGAAACGCGAAGGAGCCGCTGCTGCGGCTCCTTCATTGTCTTGCGATTACAGCTGCAGCGAACGCACTTCCAGAAACTCCTCAAGCCCCCACTTGCCGAACTCTCGCCCGATACCGGAATGGCCAAAACCACCAAAGGGAGCCAGCGGGTTGAAGCCGCCACCGTTCACCGTCACCTGTCCGGTCCGGAGTTTTGCGGCAAAAGCCTTTGCCTTTTCCTGATCCGCCGACCAGACCGCTCCAGACAGCCCGTAGGCAGTGCCATTGGCGATACGCAAGGCTTCTGCCTCATCGTTGTAGGGAATCACGCACAGCACCGGGCCGAAAATCTCTTCCTGGGCGATTGTGCTGTTCGGGTCTACATTGCCAAACACGGTTGCCTGTACAAAGTAACCCTTGTCCAGGCCTTCCGGCGCGTCCGGGCCGCCGGCTACCAGGGTGGCGCCTTCCGCAACACCGAGCCGGATGTAATCCACTACCCGGTCCCGCTGCTGCGCGGAGGCCAAGGGGCCCAAACGGGTGGCTTCGTCCAGCGGGTTGCCCGGGGTCATTCTGGCCGCGGCTGCAGCCGCCAGCTTGCACGCCTCGTCATGGCGATCGGCGGGCACCAGCAGCCGGGTCAGGGCGGTGCAGGTTTGTCCGGAGTTGAGCAGGCAGTTGCTCACTGTGCCTTTTACTGCGGCTTCCAGGTCAGCGTCCGATAAAACAACCGATGCCGATTTGCCGCCCATTTCCAGCGCAATCCTCTTGAAGTCATCCGCAGCGGCATGGGCAATGGCATGACCGGTGCGGGTGGAGCCGGTGAATGACAGCATGCCCACATCCGGATGCCGGATCAGGGTTTCACCAACGGTTTGCCCGGCCCCGCATACCATGTTGAACACACCCGCCGGCAGGTCGGTTTCATCCAGAATGTCAGCGAGGATAAAGGCTGCCTGCGGCGCAATCTCAGAGGGCTTCAGCACGACAGTGCAGCCGGCAGCAATCGCGGGTACTACCTTCAAAATGATCTGATGCAGCGGGTAGTTCCAGGGCGTAATACAGCCCACCACCCCGACCGGCGCATATTGCACTTCCGAGTTACCAGACTGCTCAACGAACGGAAACTCCGGCAACATATCGGTATAGGTCTTGGTTACAGTTGCCGGCAGGCCAGCCTGGATTGCCGTGGCAAGCTTCAGTGGCATGCCCACTTCCCGGCTGACCGCTTCCGCAATTTCCGGTGCCCTTTGCTTGAGTCCAGCATGCAGCTGGCCAAGCACGTTCACCCTTTGCTCTACAGAACTTTCAGACCAGACCTCAAATGCTGCATGCGCAGCGGCAATTGCCAGCTCCATCTGTCCCGGATCGGACATGGGCACCCGGGCAATCACGTCGCCGGTGGCCGCTTCATGCACATCCGCCATGTCGCCGTTCCAGTCGACCCAGCTACCATTGATGTAGTTCTTGTTCAGAATCTTCATGTTTTTCCCTCAGTCGAAGACAATCACGCCACGGGCGTTCTTGCCGGAGATCATGTCGTCAAAGGCCTGAACAGCTTCACCTATGGAGTAAGTCTGGGTGATCAGCTCATCGAGTTTAAGCTTACCCGCACGGTACAAACCTAGAAGCCGCGGGAAATCATGTTGCGGACGGGCTGAACCCAGCCAGCTGCCCTTCAGGGTGCGCTCGTCGGCAGGCAGGGTGAGCGTAGTAATCGAGGTTTTGTCTTTCGGGTCAGCAACGCCCACCACGACGGCGGTACCACCGCGCCCGAGAGACTTGTAGGCTTGCTCAACCACGGCACCGGCACCAACACACTCAAAGGCGTAATCCACGCCGCCGGTCAGTTTTCTGATGGCCTTGGCGGCATCGTCCACTTCATTGAGGTCAATCGTGTGGGTGGCACCGAATTCCCGCGCCATGGCGAGCTTTTTCGGGTTGTTGTCCACCGCCACAATCATTTCGGCACCGGCGGTTGCGCAGCCCTGAACGGCGTTCAGGCCAACACCGCCAATACCGAACACCGCAGCCCTGGAACCCGGCTCCAGGCCGGCAGTATTAAATACAGCACCCACACCGGTCATCACGGCACAGCCCACCAATGCGGCGTTCTGTAGTGGCACATCCTCTGCAACCTTCACGCAGTTATCCACATGCAGGGTTGCATACTCCGCCATCACGCCACAGGCGCCGAACACATTCAAGGGCTCGCCCTGGCTGTCGCGGGTTCGAACGGTTCCATCGGGCAGTGTAAACATCGCCTTGCGGGCGTTTTCGCACAGCACCGGATGGCCACGCACACACTGGCGGCACTTGCCGCACATTGAGATAAACGAACTAACAACGTGGTCGCCTTCACTGAAGCCTTCCACACCTTCGCCAACTTCAACCACCACACCGGCCGCCTCGTGGCCCAGCACCAATGGCGGCGGGTACTGAATCTTTCCGGTGGTGGCTGAAAGGTCGCTGTGGCACACGCCGCAGGCGGCAACCTTGATAGTTAT
This sequence comes from Marinobacter sp. EVN1, assembly GCF_000475375.1. Classification (NCBI taxonomy): domain Bacteria; kingdom Pseudomonadati; phylum Pseudomonadota; class Gammaproteobacteria; order Pseudomonadales; family Marinobacteraceae; genus Marinobacter; species Marinobacter sp. EVN1. The sequence continues at coordinate 36,358 of NZ_AXCB01000022.1, read as the reverse complement.
CTCGCCGCGCCTTGGCCCCTCCACAGTAATCTGTTCAATCTGTACAGGCTTACCCCACTCCCGGCAGACCACCGCCTTTGCTTGTCTGTCCATTACCCTGACTCCTGTTGTTTTTGTGTTGATTCAGAGTTGGCGAGGCCGGTCAGAATGCCTCGTCAAACATATCCAGTGCCGTTGAGTCCACCGATTGCAGCAACTCAGCCGTTGCAACCACTCCGGGCAATTCGTACCGACAGAAATAATCGCAGGCGCGCAACTTACCCTGATAGAAGTCCTCCGTCTGCTCACCGGGCCCGCCTAGTCCGACAAGGGCTTTCAGGGCCTGTCGCACCCAGAGCCAGCCGACAACCACCTGCCCGAAGGCGTCCAGGTACAGAGTGGCATTTGCCAGTGCTTTTTCCTTGTCACCGGAGGCCTTTACCTCATTGATCACCCGGGTAGCTTCAATCATTGCTGACAGGGACCGCTCAAGCAGCCCGGCATTAGAAGCCAGCCGTTCCTGCTTGCGGGCCTCGGCAATAGTGGCTTCAATCCTTCGCACCAGTTCGCGATAATACCGGCCATCGGCCATGGAAACCTTGCGACCAAGCAGGTCGATGCCCTGAATACCATGGGTGCCCTCGTGGATCGGGTTAAGCCGGTTATCCCGGTAGAACTGTTCTACCGGATATTCCCGGGTGTAGCCGTAGCCACCATGCACCTGAATTGCCAGGCTGTTAGCTTCGAGACAATAACGGGAAGGCCAGGACTTGATCACCGGCGTGAGCAAGTCGAGCAGCCCGGCAGCAAGCTCACGCTGCTCGCCAGTTTCCGCAAACTTCTTCTCGTCCACCAATGCTGCACCCTGCAGACAAAGCGCCAGCCCACCTTCTACATAGGCCTTCTGGGCCAGCAGCATACGCCGGATATCAGCATGGCGGATCAGAGGCACCTGGGGGCTTTCCGGATCCTTTTCTCCAACCGGACGCCCTTGCTGCCGCTCGCGGGCATACTCAAGGGCATGAAGATAGCCGGTGTAACCCAGCATCACCGAACCCAGACCAACACCAATCCGGGCTTCGTTCATCATGTGGAACATGGCAGCCAGGCCCTGGTGGGGCGAGCCAACCAGATACCCGACCGCCCCCGCTGCCTCACCAAAGTTCAACATGGTAGACGTCGTGCCACGGTATCCCATTTTGTGAATCAGGCCAGCCAGGGCGACATCGTTTCGCCCCCCCAAAGAGCCATCTTCGTTAACCAGGACCTTCGGCACCAGAAACAGGGAAATTCCTTTTACGCCGGCCGGGGCCCCAGGTAAACGCGCGAGTACCATATGAATGATGTTCTCGCTCAGCTCGTGATCACCACCGGAGATGTAGATCTTGTTACCAAATAACCTATAACTGCCATCTGCCTGTGGCTCTGCTCGAGTGCGCAGATCTCCCAGAGAGGAACCTGCATGGGGCTCGGTCAGGCACATGGTGCCGAAAAAACGCCCCGCCAACATCGGCTCGGCGTAACGGCTTTTCTGCTCGTCGGAGCCATGTGCCAGAATCAGGTTAGCAGCCGCAATAGTCAGCCCGGCGTAGCCCTGAGTCCCTACGTTGGCGCCTTTGAGCATCCCCACACACATCTGGGCAACCGCACTGGGCAACTGCATGCCACCGCGCTCGTAGTCCTGGCTGGCCGCCATCAGACCAGTACTTTTCAGTACGTCCAGCGCCTTGTGAACTTCCGGGCGCATGTGCACACGGCCATTCTCGAAGGTCGGCTCTTCTTCATCCACCAAGCGAGCATGGGGTGCGAACTCCTCTGCGGCAACTTTCAGCGCCAGGTCCAGCGCCGCCTGCAGCGTTTCACGACTATGGTCCTGATAGCGCTCAAATCTGAGCACCTTCTCTACTTCATGAAGTTCATAAAGCTGGAAAGCCAGGTCCCGGGTACTGACGATTTTCTGCTGCATGACGGCGCTCTCCGTTTATACCACTTCGAACAGGCCGGCTGCGCCCTGACCGCCGCCAATGCACATGGTGACCACCACATATTTGGCACCCCGGCGCTTGCCCTCAATCAGGGCATGGCCGGTAAGGCGGGAACCACTCACACCATAGGGGTGACCCACAGAAATAGAGCCGCCATTCACGTTCAGCTTTTCCATCGGAATACCCAGACGGTCGCGGCAGTAGACCACCTGGGATGCAAAGGCTTCGTTCAGCTCCCACAGGTCAATGTCGTCCATGGTCAGGCCGTTGCGGGCAAGCAGGCGTGGAACAGCAAACACCGGGCCGATACCCATCTCGTCGGGCTCGCAGCCCGCAACAGCAAAGCCACGGAAAATGCCCATGGGCTCGATGTTATGCTTTTCGGCATAGGTGCTGTCCATGACCGTACAGACGGAGGCGCCATCAGAAAGCTGGCTGGCGTTGCCCGCGGTAACAAACTGGCCCGGGCCACGTACCGCGTCCAGTGAGGCCAGCCCTTCCAGTGTGGTATTCGGGCGGTTGCACTCGTCCCGGTCCAGGGTTACCTGTTTTTCGCTCACTTCACCGGTTTCTTTGTCTTTAACCAGCATGGTGGCGTCGAACGGCACGATCTCGTCGTCAAACTTTCCGGACTGCTGGGCCGCGGCGGTGCGCTGCTGGGAAATCAGTGCGTACTCATCCTGGGCTTCACGGCTTACGTTGTAACGCTGGGCGACAATATCGGCCGTTTCGATCATCGACAGGTACAGTTCCGGCTTGTTCTTCATCAGCCATTCGTTAGTAGCACGGAAGCCATTAAGTTTGTCGTTCTGAACCAGGGAGATGGACTCTACGCCACCAGCCACGATGGCAGGCACCTTCTCCGACATCACTCGCTGCGCAGCAATAGCAATGGATTGCAGGCCGGAGCTGCAGAACCGGTTAATTGACAGCCCGGCCGTAGTAACCGGGAGCCCGGCGCGAATAGCCGCCAGGCGTGCCATGTTCTTGCCCTGACAACCTTCGTGGAAGGTTGCGCCCAAAATGACATCTTCAACAATGTCAGGATCAATTCCGGCACGCTCAACGGCGTGCTGGATAACGTGCCCGGCCAGATCAACACTGTGCGTGTTGTTCAGGGCACCACGATAGGACTTGCCAAGGCCGGTACGCGCGGTCGAAACGATGACAGCATCAGACATAAGATGAACTCCTTATAATTATAGATCGCTGAACTTGCGGCCTTCCGCCACCAGCTTCTCGAGCAACGGCGCAGGCTTCCACTGCTCGCCACCCACTGTGTTGTTGTAGTTCTTCACTGCCGCCAGAATATTGTCCAGCCCAACCTGATCTGCCCAGAACATGGGGCCGCCACGGTAAGCCGGGAAACCGTATCCGTAGATCCAGACCACGTCGATATCCAGGGACCGGTCAGCGATGCCTTCCTCCAGGATCTTCGCACCTTCGTTGACCATTACATACATGCAACGCTCAAGGATTTCCTGGTCGGTAACCTCCCGGGCTACGATCCCCTGTTCCGCGCGGAAGCTTTCAATCAGCTGTTCCACTTCCGGGTCGACAACAGGCGCGCGGCTACCTTCCTCATATTTGTATACGCCAGCCTGGGTTTTCTGTCCCAGACGACCCTGCTCAACCAGCTTGTCCATCCAACTGGCCGGCACATCTTCACCGGCGTTACGACGCTCTTCACGAATACGATAACCGACATCAATGCCGGCCAGGTCAGACATCGCAAACTGCCCCATCGGGAAGCCCAGATCTGTCAGCACCTTGTCCACCTGCTGCGGCGAGGCGCCTTCGTTAACCAACGCCATGGCCTCGGCACCGCGCTTGTGCAGCATCCGGTTGCCCACAAATCCGTGACAGTTGCCAACCATCACGCCGACTTTCTTGATCTGCTTCGCTACTGCCATGACAGTGGCTTTGACTTCGTCGGACGTCTTGCTGCCGCGAACATTCTCCAGCAGCTTCATAACGTTGGCCGGGCTGAAGAAGTGCATGCCCACAACGTCTTCGGGGCGTTTGGTAGCCGAGGCAATTTCGTCAATGTCGAGGGTGGAGGTGTTAGACGCGAGAATGGCGCCCGGCTTGCACACTTCATCCAGCTTGGCGAAGATCTCTTTCTTGACGGCCATGTTCTCAAAGACGGCTTCAATCACCAGGTCGACGTCGCGGAAGTCATCGTAGCTCAGGCTGGTTTTGATCAGCCCCATGCGTTCTTCCACCTGCTCTGCAGTGAGCTTGCCTTTCTTGGCGGAGTTTTCGTAGTTGCGGCGAATTACGGCAAGGCCTCGATCAAGCGCGTCCTGTTTGACCTCAACGATGGTGGCAGGAATGCCCACATTGGCGAAGTTCATGGCAATACCACCACCCATGGTGCCGGCACCGATAATACCCACACTCTTCACCTCACGTACCGGAGTGTCCTTGGCCAGGCCTTTGACCTTGGAAACCTCGCGCTCGGCAAAGAACGAATGAATCAGGCCAGCACGCTGCGGCGATTCCATGCATTCCTTGAACAGTTCACGCTCACGCTTCAGGCCCTCGGCAAACGGCAAGGTGAAAGCTGCTTCTACGGCGTCGACACACTTGAAAGGAGAGAACAGGCCACGGGCTTTTTTGGCCAGGCCAGCACGGAACTGGTCAAAGACATCGCTGCCCTTGTCAGCTTCAACCTTGTCGGCAATATCACGCACCCTGCGCACCGGAGCACCTTCAGCTGCCAGTTTCCGCGCATAGGCCAGCCCAACCTGGCGAATATCGTCACCGCCTTCAACAGCATCAACAATGCCCAGAGCCAGCGCGTCTCTGGCGCCTACGAAGTTGCCAGACGTAATCATTTCCAGTGCCTTCTGGGCACCCACAAGGCGAGGCAGGCGCTGGGTACCGCCAGCACCGGGCAACAGACCAAGCTTTACTTCAGGCAAACCCACCTTGGCAGACGCCAGGGCAACCCGATAGTGACAACCCAGAGCCGTTTCCAGGCCACCGCCCAGAGCGGTGCCATGAATAGCGGCAACAATGGGCTTGTCGCTTGATTCATAGGCATTGATCACATCGGGAAGACCCGGCTCCTGCAAAGGTTTGCCAAATTCACGGATGTCCGCGCCAGCAATGAACGTACGGCCTTCACATACCAGCAGGAGGATGTCTGCTTCTGCATCCTTCTGGCCCTGTTCCAGGGCGGCAACCAGACCGGCACGCACAGCATGGCTCAAGGCATTGACCGGCGGGTAGTTTACGGAAATGACACCAACATTCCCTTCACGGGTATAAGCAACAACCTCTGACATAATCTCCCCTCGCCTTTTATGAAATATGGTTTTGTCTAGCGAAATCAATTAACGATTTAATACAAGTTCAGCCCTTATTTCAACCACCGTTTCGATTCAGGCATAAAAAAACCGCAGACTTTCGTCTGCGGTTTTCTATACCTTTCTGTCTGAGCCGGCCTGCTACCGGCAGCCTGGCCTAGACACCGAGCGATTCAATATCCCGGGCCAGCATAGCCAACTGGTGAGCATAGGAGTCGCGCAACTTGTCGCCAGGCACCAGGTACGACGGCGCCGCACAGGTCAGCACCATCGTAGTGCCATCCTGCAGGTGGATAGGTACACCGGCGGAGTTAATGTTCCGATCCCAGTCTCCCAGCGACAGGCAGAAACCGTGCTCCCGGTAATCTTCCATCGCCTGGTCCAGGCCTTCTTTAATAGTCGGCCACTTTTCACCGTACTTCTCAGCCATGGCATCATCTATCAGCTTGCGGGCCGGGTCACTAACGGCACAGTAATACGCTCGGCCGGCAGAGGTTGTAGACATAGGCAACTTCAAACCGATATCCATGCGCAGCAGTGTTGCTTCCGGTGGCAGGCGATTCTCGACATAAATCATGTGCAAACGGTCGCGACAGGTGAGACCAACCGACATGTTGGTTTGCCGGGCGAACTCATCCATGTAAGGCTTGGCAAGCTGACGAACCTTCAAATTCGACACATAGGCATAGCCCAAAGCCAGTACGCCCGAGCTGAGCTGATATTTTTCCAACTGCTGGTTATAACTCAGGTAGCCAAGCTTGGTCAGAGTGTATGTCATCCGGGAAACGGTAGGCTTGGGAAGGCCAGTAATCCTGGCGATATCCTGGTTACCGAGAATCACAGATCCCTGACTGAAAGCGCGCAGTACATCGAGCCCCCGGGACAGCGCCTCTACAAACTTGCGATCCTTGCCCGGCTGAACGGGCTTGCCATCGCCAGACGCTACTTTCAACTCCGGTGAGTTGTCCTGCTGATTTTTTGCCATAACTTGCCTATTTCCTGAACTGCGTTGCCTGTCACGGATAGCCTGTGAACCGTGGGCGTGAAAAGTGGACATATTCTAGTCTATGAGAAACTCAAGAACCACAATCTGCCATCAAATTTCATGCCAGATTCGAAACACTGGCATTACCCGATGCCACGAAATAGCCATGACGGAAACCCGGGCAACCTTTACCATAGTATAGCGATACTTTATTCTGCAATGCGGAACCAAGTCATATGCACGACAACAAACCCTACTCAGGAGCATGTATGAAGGTACTTTTTGTAGCGGGCGATCCCAAACCAGAGCGCTGGACCGTACCTATCAAACAACTGCTACCAGAAGCAGACATCTATGTCTGGGACCCGGACGGCCCGGCGATTAATGCAGACTACGCCATCGTATGGCAGCCCCCGGCGAAGCTGTTCGAGCGTGAGACCCGCCTGAAGGCCGTTTTCAATCTGGGCGCCGGTATCGACGGATTGCTTAAAGTCCCCAACCTGCCGGCGGACCTTACCGTGGTAAGACTGGAAGATGCCGGCATGTCGGTACAGATGGCCGAGCATGTACTGCACCAGATACTGGAAGTCAGCCGGCAGATGGAGCTGTACCGGGATCAGCAACGCCAGCGGCTGTGGAAGATACACCGCCCCATCAGCCGGAAAGAGTGGCCCATCGGCATTATGGGGCTTGGGCACATCGGCAAGCGTGTGGCCAGCACACTGGCAAGCCTCGACTATACGGTAAACGGCTGGGCCAGGAGTGAGCACACGGTAGATGGCGTGCGCACCTTCGCAGGCAACGGGCAACTCGGAGAATTCCTGGGGGCAACCAGGGTGCTGGTTAACACTCTGCCTCTGACCAGCGAAACCGAAAACATCCTTAACTACGACCTGTTCAGCCAACTCCAGCCAGACGCGGTACTGATCAACGTTGGCCGGGGGGAGCACCTCGTGGAAGACGACCTGCTCAGAGCCCTGAATGAGGAGAAACTGCAGCGGGCCTCACTGGATGTGTTCCGCAAGGAACCTTTGCCGGCTGGCCACCCGTTCTGGGAGCGAACCGACATCACAATCACGCCGCACATTTCGGCGCGCACCCTTCGGGATGCCACCCTGGAGCAGATCACCGGGAAAATCCGGGACCACGCCAGCGGGCGAGCCATCACAGGAATAGTCGACATAACCCGCGGCTACTAACCCGCAAGCCGATTCTGCCGGTCAACCCAGGACCGGCAGAAGTACCGCAAACACCGCCAGCAATAACAGCAACAGCGGCACCACCAGCAAGACAAAAACACCGTTCCACTGAAAGGCCACTACGTTGCGGGAAACCTGACCAAACCGTGACAGCAACATCACCGACGGCCCGAACGGCGACACCATCATTGCCAGTGAGAAACCAATAACCAGACCAATTGCCACCAGCATCGGGTCAGCCCCGCTAGCCACAAGTTGCGCAAGCATGCCCGACTGCACGCTGAGCACGGTAATCGGAATCACCCCGGCCATGGAGAACAGCGGCATGATCAGCAGCCCTGCGGCTGCAATCAGGTAACTACCCCAGCCGCTCACCACAAGTCCGTTCAACAGATCTGCAGGCACCACAGTGGCAATCGATACCCCAAGCATGGCTGAGCCGGCAAAGATCGCCATTTCGTTGGACATCACCGCCAACTGTCCCACCCCTTCTGCCAATGCCGCCACCGGAGAGCGTTCCTGCAACAACATATAAGACAAAGTGACAGCCGGAACAGCCAACATGGCAGCCACCGACACCTTCACGCCCGCCAAGGCAACCAGCAAAGCCATACAGCCAAACACCACCAGAACCAGAAGCGTCAGTTTGCCCGTCCCTTCTGGCCAGCCGTCGAGCGCAACCCGTTCACTACTGATTTCCCGGAAGCGCTGCCTTTCCAGCACCCAACCAACCACGATCATCAGCAAAGCTGCCACAAAGCCGAAAGGCAAAAGAGAAGACCAGCTGAGCTGAGGCAGCTCTCGCGTGAGAATCGCAACCGCTACGCTGGTGGGTGCCACCAATGGCACCAGCGCAAACCCTCGCAAGGCGCTGATCAGCACGCTCCTGAGCCACTGCAGCCTTGCAACTCCCTCTATTCCCCTCTCTTTAAGGCTATCCGCGAGGGTGCCACATAAAAGGCTCATCATTCCGAAACTGAGCACCGAAGCAATACCGCAGCTTACCGCCGCATACTTTGGGTATAAAAGGGATACCCGACCCCCGAGCAGCAAATCGTGGATACGCCTGAGGACTTCAAAGCGGCGCACCAGGCACTGCATCATCCCCAGGCTGCCCAAAAACGCCGAATAGAACGCTGCATCCGACAACGCATCAAGGGCACCGTCCATTCCGAGACGGCCGGTCACAAACAAACCAACACTAAACGTGAGGGAAAGCAGGAACAACGTCCTTGCATAGACCTGAAGGCGCATCGCGCCCAGAACAAACACCAGGACGAATACCAGCCCGGCGGAGGCGCTAAGGGCTTTGCTCTGCAGACAAATCGCGACAAGCTCCATGACCACGGCACAAGCCATCAGCCAGCGAAGAGTTCCATTCATAAACCAGTCAGCCACCAATGATGAACAATTCTTGCAATTGAGATAGACCCAGATTAGTCTTTTCCAATATCATTTACAAAACTATATTCCGCAGTTCGGAATTACCTAACCATAATCGATACGGCAATTCTTATGAACGCATACATCTATGATGGCTTGAGAACACCATTTGGGCGGCATGCAGGCGCCCTGGCCAAGGTTCGCCCCGACGACCTGCTGGCCGAGGTCATTCGCGCACTCATTGAGCGCAACGCCTTTGCTCCGGATAATTATGAAGACGTGATTGCCGGCTGCACCAACCAGGCCGGTGAAGATGCCCGCAACCTGGCGCGGCACGCCGGACTGCTGGCAGGCTTGCCGGTTGAAACCGGTGGCCAGACCGTTAACAGGCTGTGCGGCTCAGGCCTTGCCGCCATCATCGATGCTGCCCGCGCTATCCGTTGTGGCGAAGGTGAGCTGTTTGTAGCCGGTGGTGCCGAGAGCATGAGCCGCGCGCCGTTTGTGCTGGCCAAGTCCGAATCACCTTACAGTCGTGAATTCCGGGCCTTTGACAGCACCATTGGCGCGCGCTTCCCGAACCCACTGATCGAACGTCAGTTCGGTTCTGACACCATGCCTGAAACCGCAGACAACATTGCGCGCGAACTTAACCTGTGCCGACTGGAAGTGGATCGCTTTGCCGCGCAAAGTCAGGCCCGTTACGAGGCGGCCCGCCAAGAAGGCTTCTTCAAGGACGAGATCCTGCCCATTTCGGTGCCTCAGGGGCGCAAGCAACCGCCACTGACCGTGCAGGACGACGAGCATCCAAGGCCTACATCCAACCTCGAGGCGCTTTCCAATCTTCGCTCGCTGGCTGAAGATGGCGTGGTTACTGCCGGCAACGCCTCCGGCGTGAACGATGGCGCAGCTGCCCTCATCATTGGCTCGGAAGAAGCCGGCAAGCGGGCTGGCATCCAGCCCCGCGCACGTATCGTATCGGCTGCCATCGCCGGCGTTGCGCCCAATGTAATGGGGTACGGCCCGGTTCCGGCAAGCCAGAAAGCCCTGGCCCGGGCAGGCCTGACACTAAAAGACATGGATGTAATCGAGATCAACGAGGCGTTCGCCGCCCAGGTTCTCGGTTGCACCACCAAACTGGGAATCGATCCTTCCGATTCCAGACTCAACCCGAACGGCGGCGCCATCGCTGTAGGGCACCCTCTTGGTGCTTCCGGCGCCCGGATTGCCCTGACGGCGGTACGCCAACTTGAACGTACCGGTGGCCGTTACGCTCTGATCAGCATGTGCATTGGCGTAGGCCAGGGCATTGCTGCGGTAATTGAACGGGTTTCCAACTAACTTTTCAGGAGAACAACAATGGCTTCCGCACCTTGGGACGACCTGCTGAACTTTGAATCACAACTGGACGAAACCGAGCGTCAGGTACGCGACAGCATTCGCAGCTTCTGCGATAACCGTCTGATGCCCGGCATCGTCGAGGCAAACCGCCACGAAAAATTCGACCGCAGCATCTTCACCGAAATGGGTGAACTGGGCATGCTGGGTGCCACCCTGCCGGAAGAGTACGGCGGCCCCGGCCTGAACCACGTGTGCTACGGCCTGATCGCACGGGAAGTTGAACGGGTAGACTCTGCCTACCGCTCGGCCCTGAGCGTACAGTCTTCACTGGTGATGTACCCGATCTTCTCTTACGGCAAAGAAGAACTGAAAAAGCGTATTCTGCCGAAACTGGCCTCCGGCGAGTTTGTTGGCTGTTTCGGCCTGACCGAGCCAAACCACGGGTCTGACCCCGGCGGCATGGAAACCCGCGCCAAGAAAGTTGACGGCGGCTACCTGCTGAGCGGCTCCAAGACCTGGATCACCAACTCCCCGATTGCCGACGTTTGTGTGGTCTGGGCCAAGCTGGACGGCGTGGTAAACGGCTTTGTGATCGAGCGCGAAGGCGCCAAGGGCCTGGAAACTCCGAAAATTCAGGGCAAATTCTCTCTGCGCGCATCCGACACCGGCTCTATCTTTATGGACGAAGTCTTCGTTCCTGAAGAAAACCGCCTGGAAGTTGAAGGCCTGAAAGGCCCGCTGAGCTGCCTTACCAAGGCTCGCTACGGCATCAGCTGGGGCGCACTGGGTGCTGCGGAATTCTGCTGGCATGCAGCCCGCAACTACACCCTGGAGCGTAAGCAGTTTGGCAAGCCCCTGGCCGCCAACCAGCTGATCCAGAAGAAGCTGGTAGACATGCAGACTGAAATCACCCTCGGCCTGCAGTCTGTGCTGCAGCTGGGCCGCATGATGGATGCCGGCATTGCCACCCCGGATTCCGTTTCCCTTCTGAAGCGTAACAACTGTGGCAAGGCCCTGGACATCGCCCGCGTAGCCCGCGATATGCACGGCGGTAACGGTATTGCCGATGAATACCATGTTATCCGCCACGTTATGAACCTGGAAGCGGTTAACACCTACGAAGGCACCCACGACGTCCACGCCCTGATTCTGGGCCGTGGTCAGACCGGTATTCAGGCCTTCAGCTGATTCCTCCGGAAACAGCACTCCTGACCCCCTCTACGGAGGGGTTTTTTGTGCCCGGCGTCTGGAGGCCTAAACTTCTCGCGCTGGCATAAAAAAGCCCCGGCGTGCAGCGCACCCGGGGCAAGCGATGAAATACCTGATATTCGTTTTAACTCAACGGAAATCGCTGATCAGAATGACAGCTTGGCGGAAGCCATTACCTGCTCATACTGCTGGCTGCCGCTGCCTGCAATCTCGCCAAAGTCCCAGTAGGCATATTCAAGACCCAGAGTCAGGTTCTTATGAGCGGACCACAGCAGGTTGGCGTGGACTGAGGTGGAGGAGTCGAAATAGCTGAGCGTGCCATTCGCAACGGGTCTTGCAACCGGATTCAATAAATCACTCACAATCTCTGTGTGTGAAACTGTCAGGTTACTTCTCCAGGCCGGACTCCAGAAGTGACGATAGGCAGCTGTAACCCCATAGGTTTTCAATGGCTCTACCTCACCGGCAGCCTGCTCGGCCAGATCAACATCCGGATAGGTTAACAACCCCATATAACGGCCAAGTGTGCCATAGCTGTATTGGAGACGCAGGTCATCACGGCCAATCGTCGGAATACGCGCACTTAAAGAAACCGCACCAGTTACTTTTGTATCGTCCGCGCCGTCATCTTCAAGGTTACGAACCATACCCGCTACGGAATAGAACCCGTAGTTGCCACGGATTTGATATCGTGCGACGAGATCCGGATACGACTGGTCGTCATATGACCTTCCGTAGAAACCATCCTCGGGATTCTCCAGCGCCACCATCAATTTGCCACCAGGAGCTGCCATGGTGTAGCGAATCTGCGGCTGAGTCACATAAATAAAGGCTGCCTGCTTGCCTTGGTTCAGAATTTCCGGCATCGCCGCCAAATCAGTAAACGTGGTGTAAGTCTGGCCGAAGTCCCAGCCATTCCATGAACCATAAGCCTGACGCAGGCGCGGGGAGTAACTGTTGGAAACTATCTCGTTACCCGTTTCATTAAGGGCATCATTCAAATCTTGGTTGAAATCCATCTCGACGTATGTGGTCAAGTTATGACCAGCTACATCCTCAGTCTTTGTCCCTATGCTGATGCGCGACTCGCGCGCACTGAACCCGGTTTTCCAATCACTGGTATCACTTCCTGCCGCCTTGGCAAACGTTCTTGGCAAGCCAATGGTATAACTGTTCAGCGTACCATCACCACCAGAGCCAAAGATTGCATCAGCCTTGATGAAACCCCCAAACGAAATTGTGGTATCACCAATCTTGATGCCATCACCATCACGTAACAGATATGGGTTGTCGTCCCGCAATTCAGGGGCAGTCGACACAGCACCTTCCAGCTTTCCTTCCAGAACCTGGATGCGCTCACGCAGCTCTTCCAGCTCTGTGTTGCTCTGCGCCTGGGCAGTTACCGAGCCAAGCATCAGCAGAGGTGCACCCGCCAGGGCTACGGCGCGGACCAGCGGATGGGTGGCAAAACGGGTTGTTGTTGTCATCTTGAAAAACCTCGCATCGGAGTTGGTTAGCGTCTTTATTGTTAAATCTCCGGGACTGGTACAGACCCTACCGCAATAATTCCGCACAGCGGAATGGTGGGTTATTTGCATTTCATTATGCAGTACCATCTTCCACGACAACGAATATAGATGAAGAATTTTAGATCAACAAGTCCATTTATCTTTTTGCATGTCTACAACGATGCATTTTTTTGACAGTTGATTCCGTTAGCATTGACATCCACCGTTTGGTTGATGGATCATGGAACAATTCTGCTATGCGGTATACATTTTCGCTAAGAGCACGGTGAGGGTTACCTATGAACATGAATTACACAGCCGAGGAATTGGCTTTCCGCGATGAAGTTCGCGCATTTCTGGATGCCAAGCTGCCTGAAGACATCGCAGCCAAGGTGAAAGGCTTTCGCAAGCTGAGCAAGGAAGACCACCAGCGGTGGCAAAAAATCCTCAGCGAGCAAGGCTGGTACGCCACGCACTGGCCGGAACAGTACGGGGGTGTCAGCTGGACACCGGTCCAGAAGCACATCTGGGATGAAGAGTCCTGCCGTTACGGTGTGCCCCGCTCCATTCCCTTCGGCGTAAATATGGTGGCTCCGGTCATCATCAAGTTCGGCTCCGAAGAACAGAAGCAGCAATACCTGCCCCGGATTCTGAGCGGCGAAGACTGGTGGTGTCAGGGTTATTCCGAGCCAGGCGCGGGTTCTGACCTGGCTTCCCTGAAAACACGGGCTGTGCGCGAAGGCGACCATTACATCGTTAATGGCCAGAAGACCTGGACCACGCTGGGCCAGCACGCCAACATGATCTTCTGCCTGGTACGCACCAACACAGAAGTGAAGGCGCAGGAAGGCATCTCATTCCTGCTGATCGACATGAACACCCCGGGTATTACCGTTCGTCCGATCATCACGCTAGACGGTGAGCATGAAGTTAACGAAGTCTTCTTCGAAGACGTGAAGGTTCCCGTCGAGAACCTGGTGGGTGAAGAAGATAAAGGCTGGACCTACGCCAAGTACCTGCTCACCTACGAGCGTACCGGCCTGGCGGGCATCGGCCTGTCCAAAGCAGCACTGACACACCTCAAGCAGCTGGCCAGCCGTCGGGTGAAGAACGGCAAACCCCTGATTCAGGATCCGACCTTCAGCCAACGTATCGCGCAGGTCGAAATCGACCTGATGGCAGCAGCGATCAGCAACCTGAGAATTGTTGCCTCGGTAGAAGGCGGCGGCGTTCCGGGAGCGGAAAGCTCTATGCTGAAAGTGCGCGGCACCGAGATTCGCCAGGCTATCAACGACCTGGCACGCCGGGCGATCGGACCTTACGCCATTCCGTTTGTTGAAGAAGAGATGGACCAGGCCTATGACGGCGAATTCTTGTCTGACCCGGATGCTGCGCCCCTGGCTGCCCATTACTTCAACAACCGCAAGCTGTCTATTTTCGGTGGATCAAACGAGATCCAGAAGAACATCGTTTCGAAAATGATTCTGGGACTTTAAGGAGGCGACCATGGATTTCCGACTCAACGAAGAGCAGCAAATGCTGCAGGACACCGTGGCTCGTCTGGTTCGCGGTGAGTACAGCTTCGAAAAACGGCTGGAATACAGCGAATCAGAGCTTGGCTTCAGTGAAAGTTTCTGGAAGCAACTAGGCGAACTGGGCCTGATGGCGGTGCCATTCCCCGAGGAACTCGGCGGCTTTGGCGGCACCGGCGTTGAAGTTCAAAGCGTGATGACCGAGCTGGGCCGCGGTCTGTGCATCGAGCCGTACCTCCAGTCTGTGGTTCTCGGCGGCGGGCTGATCAGCCAGGCCGGCAATGAACAGCAGAAAGAACAGTGGCTGGCAGGCATAGCAACGGGCGAAACCCAGGTAGCCGTTGCCTTGCAGGAGCCTCAGAGCTTCTACAACACCAACGACGTAGAAACTACCGCCGAGAAAGCCGGCAGCGACTATGTTCTTAACGGTCGCAAAGCGGTCGTAATCGGTGGCCATAGTGCCGACCTGCTGGTGGTTTCTGCCCGCACAGCCGGCAACAGCCGTGATGCCGCTGGCATCAGCCTGTTCGTCATCGACGCCAATGCTGAAGGCCTGGATCGTCGCAGCTACCCGACCATCGACGGCGCGAAGGGCTGCGATCTATTCCTGAACAACGTCAAAGTCGGCGCAGACGCTCTGCTGGGCAACGAAGGTGAGGCTGCCGATGTTATTGAATACCAGGTTGGCCGTGCCATTTCCGCTCTTTGTGGTGAAGCTGTCGGCGTTATGGAAGTCGCCTGTGACCTGACCCTGGACTATCTCAAACAGCGCAAGCAGTTTGGTGTGCCCATCGGAAAGTTCCAGGTGCTTCAGCACCGGATGGCCGACATGATGTCCGAACTGGAGCAGGCTCGTTCAATGGCCATCCTTGCCGCCAGCGTGGCTGATGAGCCTCAGAGTGACGAGCGCCGCCGGGTAATTGCGGCCGCTAAAAACGTAATTAGTCGTAGCGCCCAGTTTATTTCCGAGAAGGGCATACAGTCCCACGGCGGTATTGGCATGACCTGGGAATACAACTTTGCCCACTACGCCAAGCGCCTGGTGATGATCAACCACCAGCTGGGCGATGACGATTTCCACCTGGAGCGCTATGCCGCCCTGCTGGAAGCCAACTGATACTGAATCAGTGAACCTTGGGTCTGCCTCCACATTCAGTCAGGACCCTCTTTCGGGGTGGCCTATGCCACCCCTTTTTTATGCCCGGAATAACCTTGAGTAATCATTCTCTGCGGAGGAACAATCATGACAAAAAACCACCCGGACGAAATGCAGGCTGATCTGAGAAAAGCCGAATGGAAAATAAGAACCGAACTGGCTGCTGCCTATCGACTGGTAGCCCTGTTTGGCTGGGACGACCTGGTGTTCACCCATCTGTCAGCCCGGGTGCCCGGGCCTGATCATCACTTTCTGATCAATCCCTACGGATTGCTGTTCCATGAAATGACCGCCTCATCCCTGGTGAAAGTCGACCAAAATGGCGAAGTCGTGGAGGCTGGCGGGCTGCGCAGGGTTAACCCGGCGGGGTTTACCATCCACAGTGCCGTACATATGGGGCGTGAAGATGCCGGAGCCGTCATGCACCTGCATGCAGCAGATGGTGTTGCGGTATCAGCCCACCGTGATGGCCTACTGCCCCTGAGCCAGACCGCCATGCTGTGCCTTGAGCACCTGAGTTACCACGAATATGAAGGCGTAGCGCTCAACCTTGATGAGAGGGAGCGCCTGATCCGGGATCTGGGTAGCAAATCCATGATGATCTTGCGCAACCACGGCATTCTGACCGTGGGCCGCGACGTGCCGGAAACCTTCACATACCTCTACTTCCTGATGAAGGCCTGCGAGATACAGGTAAAAGCGCAGAGTTGTGGCCCGGTATACATGCCCACCCAACAGGCTATCGACACCACGGCGGATCAATCAGGCTCACTCGGCAAGGCAGCAAAGCTCACCTGGCCCGCCCTTCTGAGACTGCTTGATGCCAGGTCTCCTGGCTACAACGTTTGAGCCCGTCATCAATCCACTTTCAGGAAGGTTCTATGATTACTGTTGATATTAATGATCTTGAAGCCTATCAGGGCATGCTCATTGGCCACAGCCCCTGGGTAACCGTGAGCCAGGCCATGATAAACGCCTTTGCCGAAACCACCGGCGACCATCAGTGGATCCATGTGGATGTCGACCGGGCCAACCGCGAATCCCCCTGGAAGAGCCCGGTCGCCCATGGCTACCTGACCGCCTCACTGATACCCAGGCTCAACAGCGAAGTCATCAAGGTGACGGGAACTTCAGCCACCATCAACTACGGCTTGAACAAACTCCGCTTTCCCGCAGCCGTCAAGGCTGGGGCAGATATCCGGTCCCGGGTTGAGCTGGTATCAGTGAAGCGGGTGGATGATCACCGCCTGCTGGCCACTTACCAGACAGTGGTTGAAGTCAGAAATGAAGATAAGCCTGCCTGTGTGGTCGAGAACCTCGCCATGTATGTGCTCTGACTCTGGACTTGTGGCACAAAAAAGGCGGCATCTCTCTGGAGGTGCCGCCTTTTTAACGAACTAAGGCTTACTTTTTGATTTCTTCGCGCACAATCTTGCCATCTTTCACAACAGCCAGCGTTGTACGTGTTACAAAGCCGCCATTCTCGGTTACTTCTGTTACTTCGTAGGGGTTATAGCTGACATCCATGCTCTTCAGGGCATCGCCCATGGCAGCGCGGATAACTTTCGGGTCTGTAGACTCTGTCGCATCCATAGCCTCTATCAGGGCGTGCAATGCCAGGTAGTTGTAGGCCGCCTCGGAACCCGGAGTTTTACCGTACTTGTCACGATAGCGCTTGATGAAGTTCTTGGCAGTTTCTGTCTCGTAAACGCTTAAGGGAACTACACCGATAGCACCTTCTACCATGTCCAGACCACCGGCGACCTCGGCCACCTCATCGATCTTGGCCTGGTCCATTACGATAAAGCCGCCTTGATATCCCATCTGGCGGGCTTGCTGGATCACCAGTCCGGTAGGCTCGGAAGCACCACCCACAAAAAGAACGTCCGGGCTTGAAGCCATGATCCGGCTGATACCCGTAAAGAAGTCAGCCGACTTGTTGTAGTCCATGGGGTTGTCGGCAACGATTTCACCTCCCTTGGACTCCCATTCCTTCTTGATCATCGATGCCCAGATCTTGGCGTATTCGTGGGTTGCACCGGCCATACCCATTGTTTTACTGCCATTATTCTGCATTTCGTAATCTGTGAAGGCCTTTACATACCCATCAAACGTTGGCGGAATCCGCAGGGTCATCGTATTACCACTCTCGGTAATACTGGGCACGCTACTGTAGGACATCACGATGAAGTTATCTTTTTCGTTGAAATCCTGCAGCGCAAAGGTGCCCCCCGAGTGAGGAACAAATACGGCCGGCACACCAGATTCCTGCTTGAGCCGCTTGGCGTTAGTTGCAGCCTGGGCAGGAGAGTAACGGTCATCAAGGGACACGATGTTCACCTTGGTTTTCTCACCATCGAGGTCGAATCCGCCGGACGCATTGATTTCTTCTGCCGCCATACGAAGGCCAGATAAAGTGTTTTCACCGTAAAGGGCGGCACCACCGCTCAGAGGACCGGTAAAGCCAATGTTTACCTCTCCGGCGCTAGCGCCGGCGGCGAGGGACATTGTCAGAGTAGCTGCGGCAATTGCTTGACCCAAGGTTCTAAGTTTTTTCATTGTTTTCTCCTGGTTTGTTGCGCTTCGGTTTGCTTTGTTTATCACCAATCAGGCGCCGATATAGGCCTTGCGAACCTGCTCGTTGCCCAACATCATTTCCCGGTCACCCTCCATAACCAGGTGACCGTTTTCCATGACATAAGCCCTGTCAGCGATCTTCAGGGCTGCAAAGGCATTCTGTTCTGCCAACAGCACGGTAGTGCCCAGACTGTTGATCTGCTGAATGGTCTCGAACATTTGTTTAACCACCAGCGGTGCCAGGCCAAGCGAGGGCTCATCCAGCATCAGCAGTCTTGGCCTGCTCATCATCGCCCGTCCGATAGCGACCATTTGCTGCTGCCCGCCGGAAAGCGAGCCCGCTGGCTGGTCAGCCTTGTCTTCGAGTATCGGGAAGAGTTCAAGAACTTCATTCAGGCGCTTCTTGTTGCCACCGCTGTCACGACGGTGCACAAAAGCTCCCATCATCAGATTCTGTAGAACGCTCATCTGTGGGAACAGCTTGCGGCCTTCCGCACACTGCACGACACCCGCTGACACCACGGCACTGGCTTTCATGCCATTGAGGTGCTTGTCTTCAAAACGAATATCACCGACAGATGGCCGCACCAAACCGCTGATGGCATTAAACAGGGTAGACTTGCCCGCCCCATTGGCACCAAGCAGAACCACCAGCTCGCCCGTATCCACGGTCATTGAAATATCTGACAGCGCCTTGAAGCTGCCGTAGCAAACGTCTACGTGGTCAAGCTGCAGCATCTTCGTCACCTCCCAGGTAGGCCTCAATCACTGCGGGATTGTTTCTGATCTCCTCCGGTGTACCTTCTGCAATTTTTTCGCCGTGATCGAGCACCATGATTTTGTCTGCCAGGCTCATGATCATGTCCATCTTGTGTTCAATCAGACACAGCGTCAGGCCGTTATTGACCATCTTGCGCATAAGCTCGGCAAAGCCCTCGGTCTCTTCGGGGTTTACCCCTGCGGCAGGCTCATCCAACAGGATGATCTTCGGGTCTGTCGCCAGTGCCAGGGCAAAGGCAACCCGCTTACGCTCTTCCTGGGTGGTATCTGCAATAAACTGCCCGGCAATATGGTTCAAACCAACAAAGTCGAGCGCTTCCATTGCCTTATCACGGGCGGCTTTCTCTTCCCGCTGCAAACGCTTGCTGTTGATCAACACATCCCACAGGCCCGATTCAGTGCGCAACCTGTGCCCTACAATCAGGTTATCCAGAACCGTGGCCTGATCGAACAGATTGGTAGTCTGGAACGTACGCCCCACACCCAGGCGGGCTACCTTGTCAGAGGGCATATGCGTCACATCTACCCCGTCCAGAGTGATGCGGCCGGAGGTTGGCTGATGCAGCCCGGATATCAGGTTGAAGAAGGTGCTTTTACCGGCACCATTAGGGCCAATAATTGCGTTGATTTTTCCGGTTTCGAATTCGACCGACACATCATTCACCGCGGCAAGGCCGCCAAACATTTTGGTCAGATGTTCTACCTTAAGCATTATTCTTGGCCTCCTCGGTGCTGGCGTTCTGCACTTTTTTTTCCTTGCGCTTTTTCCCCGGCACCATGGACTGCGCCTTGTGGTGCATCCAGGTCAGGAACTGACCAGAAATACCCCGGGGGAAGAAAATCACAAGAATGACCAGCATCGGGCCAAAGATGATCATCCGGTACTCTTCAAGGAACTGAAGGGACTGGGTGATCCAGACAATCCCTACCGTACCCAGTAGCGGTCCCATCAGCGTGCCGATGCCGCCTACCAGCAGGTAGGTAATCATGTCGAAGGTATGAACAATGTTTGCCTCTTCCGGGCCAATAATTCGAACCATGCCTGCGTATAGGGCTCCGGCCAGGCCGGCATAGGTAGTCGACAGTACAAACGCCAGGATTTTGTTACGCATCAGGTTGATACCCAGTGATTGCGCGAGCTCGTCCCCGTTTCGGATTGCAATAAATGTGCGCCCCAGCAAGGACCGTGACAGCCGCCCCATGAACCAGATGCAGAACACCAGAAAAGCCAGGACCAGATAGTAGAAAGGCACTGTTTCTGTGAAATCCACCAGGCCAAACCCGGAAGGCGCTGCAATGTTACGCACGCCAATAGCACCATGAGTCAACTCTTCCCACTTATCGATCAGCAGGTAGATGATAAACCCGACACACAAGGTGAAAATGGCGAAGTAGTGCTCTTTGAGACGCAAGGACACGATCCCCACCAGGAAACCCAGCGCGGCACTCACCAGCAGGGCTGCAACAAACGCCGGCCAGAAACTCCAACCTGCGTCCGCCGTCAGCAATGCCAGGGTGTAAGCGCCAATGGCGAAAAAGCCGCCATGGGCCAGGTTAAGCTGGCCGCAGTAACCGGTAATGATGTTCAGTCCGTATACTGCAATGGCCCAGACAAAGGCCGAAGCCATCACATAGACCTGGTATTCATTTGAAGCCAGGAAAGGGAACACCAGGGCAAAGGCCAGGAGCGCCATCTTGGCCCCGGGCGTCATCAGATATCGACCAATCTTGAATAACATGATCAGTGCGCCCCCTTCGCAAACAGGCCCTGCGGGCGGATAGAAAGAATGACCACCAACAGACCAAAGGCGATGATGTCTTTGTAATCAGTAGAGATGTAGAAACCGCCAAGGGCTTCGGCAAATCCGATGATCATGCCGCCAACGATGGCTCCTGGAATGCTGCCCATTCCTCCGATAATGATGATTACGAAGGCCTTCATGATCACCAGGTGTCCCATGGCAGGGTAAACCAGGTTAATAGGCGCATAGAGTGTCGCGGCGATCGCCGCGAGGGCACCCGAAATGGCAAATGTCATCATCGCGACCCGGTTAGCATCAATTCCCACCAGAAATGCCCCTTCCCGACTCTGGGCCATGGCAATAATGGTGGCGCCGGTCATGGTCTTGCGCAGGAACAACTGCAGCGCGAACACAAGCACAAATGCGCCCACGATAATCAACAACCGCTGCTCTGGAATGATCAGTCCGTCGAAATTAAGGATGCCGGTGAACGGCGAGCTCATGCGGCGGAAATCAGAGCCCCAGAACATCTGAACCACCGCTTCCAGGAACAGAAGTATCCCGATTGCTGCGATCTTGTCGTGGATCGGAGGAGAGTTTCTTAGCGGGTGGAACACCAGGCGCTCACAGAGAACGGCCAGTATAGCGACGACGACAGCTGAGCCCGCCATAGCTATCCAGTAGTGGACACCCAGGTCGACCATAAAGAAATACGACATGAAGGCTCCAACCATGTAGAGCGCGCCATGTGCGAAGTTGGGAACGTGGAGAATTCCGTAGACCAGGGTCAGCCCGAGCGCTACGAGTCCGTAGATGCTGCCGAGAGTTAACCCGTTAATGATTTGCTGGAAGAAAAGGTTCAAAACTGCCCCTCCGTTGGTTGTTTTTATGCGAGAGCGCGAGGCATAGATACTGCGGAACAGTCTCCGCAGTATCCACCTAAACAATTACATTACATTTCCACTCTGTCAATTAAATAAAATTATATTCCGCACAGCGGTACATGAACGCATAAGAAGCCTCTGGAGGCTACTTCTGCCACTCCTGCTCCTGAAGTGTCCGCCACATCAGCTTTCCGGTCGGTGATTTTGGCAACTCATCAACAAATTCAATGATGGTTGGTACCTTGTAGGCCGCCATTTGCTCCTTACACCAACTGATGATGTCGCCCTTGGTTGTTGTGTTTTCAGCCTCAGGCGTTAGTACAATACAAGCCTTGACCGTTTCACCACGCTTGGGGTCCGGGGCAGAAATAATGCAAACTTCGTGGATGGATGGGTGACGGTACATCAACCCTTCTACCTCAGACGGCCAGACCTTGAAGCCAGACGCGTTGATCATGCGTTTGACCCGATCCACCATGAAGAAGTAACCATCTTCATCGTAGTAACCCAGATCGCCGGTGCGGAAGAAACGCTTACCATCGATTTCGACGAACGAGGCCTCGGTATCCACGGGGCGATTCCAGTAGCCCAGAGTGACCTGAGGCCCGCAGGAAACGATCTCGCCGGTTTCTCCCACGCCTTTTTCTTCAAGTGTGTCGACATCGATAATCCGGCTATCAACATCGAATACCGGAATCCCCAGGCATTGCGGTTTAGGGTTGTTACCGGGGTTGATGTGGGTAGCTGCCATGGTTTCAGACAAGCCGTATCCTTCGATGTAATCAAGGCCTGTCAGCTTTTTGAGCTTTTCCGCCACCGCAACAGGCATCGCGGCACCACCACCCCCGATCATGTTCAGGCTGCTGATGTCGTAGCTACCCAGCTCCGGGTTTGACAGAAAATCCACCGCCATAGTGACGATATTGGTCCAGCCGGTAACCTTGTAACGCTCAATCAAACGTGCCGCTGTGGTTCTGTCCCAACGGGTCATGATGACAGAAGTGGCACCGCAGAATATGGGACCGTTCATGGAGCCAGTCATGCCGGTTACGTGGAAGAACGGCAGCGTGGATAGCTGAACACTATCCGGAGTGGACAGATTCCAGAATACCCGGTGCACGGCTGTCGCCATCACCGACCGGTGAGTGTGCATGCAGCCCTTGGGTGCCCCGGTGGTACCGGAGCTGTACGGAATAACGGCAAGGTCATCCGGGCCGGCAGTATGTTCACCGGGCTTGTGTCCGGCTTCCAGGGCCGCCTCCCAGGTAACCACTCCCGGTATATCCCTGGACCACGCGGGCGCAGCAACTTCAGCCGGCAACGTCAGGTCGGTTTCCGGATTAATGTAGGTGTTGTAAGACGCAACAATCACTTGTTCCAGGTTGGTCTCACCAATCAACGGCGCGATGAAGCCCGCCAGTTCCTGGCCCGCCATGCAAACCGTGGAGCCGGTATCCGAAATATAGTGCTCAAGCTCCGCCGCGCGGTTCATGGGATTCACAGGAATAACCACGGCATCGGCCCGCAGGATGGCATAGTAGGAGACCACATACTGCGGGGAGTTCTGCATATAAAGCAGGACCCGGTCACCCTTCTTGACCCCCTGGGCCTGCAGGTAACCCGCCATAGTATCGACTTCTCGCTTAAGCCTGGCATAGGTCATGGGCGCATCGTAGAAAACGATGGCATCGTGGTCCGGATAGCGCAGTGCCGAGACTTCCAGGTTGGTGTACAGACTGGTTTTCGGCAGGGTCATGGTTTTGGGCAGATCTTTCGGCCAAACCTTGTAGTGGCGTGTAAACATATTCTTGTTCTCCCCCTGGGTTAATTCAGTCAACCGCTTGAGCGGACAAATCAAAATAATCAACAGCCCCGGGCAAGGGCTCATCATGGCGTAACGGTGAAATGGCAACGGCTTTTTCACGAAGTACGGTCACATCCGCATCCGGCGCCACAATGTGGCGTGAGCTCCGGTCAAAACCAAGCCACCAGTAAGGCAGGCTGCGCGCATCACGGCCTGCGACCAGTGTTGGCTTCTGGATAGAGCCGTTGGACTGCCGACACCATCGGGCTGCGGTAATATCGGCCGCTTCACAGGCTGGAAAGTTTACATTCCACGCCAGAACCTGGTCGGGGCGGTAAAGCCTGCGAATGACAGCTTCCGCAAAGGTTTCCACCGGCGACCAGCGGACGTCGTCCCGGTTCAGGTAGGCCTGGCTCAGCGCAATGGCCGGAATGTTCATGTGGTGTGCACTCAGTACCGCTCCAACGGTACCCGAGTACTGGACCGAATCACTGATATTCGCTCCGCAATTCACACCGGAGAGCACCAGGTCTGGCGGTGTTTCCCCGAACCACTCGGCCAGGGAATACAACACGCAATCGGCCGGTGTGCCTGAAACCGAATAACGATTAGCCCCAACCTGATAAACCCGTAACGGACTGTGAATGGATATGCTCTGGCCAGCCCCGCTGCGGTCATGTTCCGGCGCCACAACCCAAACCTCATCGGCCAACCGCCGGGCAATGGCTTCAAGGATAGCGATACCCGGCGCATTGATGCCGTCATCGTTGGTAATCAGAATTCGATTGGCAATCTTTCCCTGCATCATCGCTTCTCCGCACATGGCTTCCGGCCTTCACAAGCAATCTGCCAGCCGATATCCGCCAGCAGGCTGGCACGCTTGCCAACTTCCAGCGCATTGGCGTTGGCAGCATTGCCATCCAGAGCCCGCGTGTAAACGCCCTGAAGAATGGCCGCCAGCCGGAATAATGAGAACGACAGGAACACGTGCCAGTCATCGATACCGTCCCGGCCGGTTTGCGCGCAGTACCGTGCAATCGTTTCCTGCTCGCTTGGTATACCAAGCTCCTGCAGATCTTCGCCATTCAGGCCACGCATACCGGGCATATCAGCAGGCAGGTGGTATGGCAGGCAGTAATAGGCAAGGTCTGCCAGCGGATGCCCGAGAGTCGACAACTCCCAATCCAGGATCGCGATTACTTCCGGGCGATCCGGTGCCAGCATCAGGTTGCCAAACCGGTAGTCACCGTGGGCAATCGAAGTCTCGTCCCTGGCCGGGAGGTTCTCCGGCAGCCAGGCCATCAGCTTGTCCATGGCCGGCAGGTCATCCGTCCGGGATGCGAGATATTGCTTGCTCCAGCGAGCCACCTGACGGGACACATAACCCTCCGGGCGGCCGTAATCTGCCAGGCCAATAGCGTTGACATCCACAGAGTGCAAAGCTGCCAGCGTGTCGATGGCTGAGTGATGAGCCCTCATTCGCTCTTCACGCTCCAGCTCTTTGAGTGCTGAATGGGAGTGAATCCTGCCTTCCAGAAAATCCATCACGTAGAAGGGAGTGCCAATGACCTCACTGTCTTCACACAGTACGCGAGCATTGGGTACCGGAAAGGACGTGTGTTCAGCGAGCGCGCGCATAACGCGGTATTCCCGCTCCACCATGTGAGCCGAAGGCAGCGTCTTTCCCGGGGGCTTCTTCCGCAGTACATAACGCCTGTTGCCGGTATCCAGCAGAAAGGTGGGATTGGATTGCCCGCCCTGAAACTGCTTCACGTCCATCTGGTTACCGAATTCCGGCAATGCCTGCTGAAGCCAGTTGAGCAGGCGGGCTTCATCGAATTTGTGGGCTGGCAGAACCGCTACCAGCTCTGGAGTCATGCTCATGATTATCTCTTGTCGTTATGTTCTGACTACCCCTGGCGCCAGACAGGTGCCCGGCGGCAGGGGTGTTCCGGTTTCCCGGTATCAGCAGATGGTTTCACCACCGTCGGCAACAATCACCTGCCCGGTAATGTAGGCACTGGCCGGGGTCGCGAGGAAAACAGCCAGGCCGGCAATATCGATCGGATCACCGATGCGCCGAAGCGGGGTTTTGTCTTCTGCCCGCTTTACGCGAACCGGGTCTTCCCAAAGCGCTTTGGCAAAATCGGTCTTGATCAGGCCCGGCGCAATGCTGTTTACACGGATACCCTTCGGCCCCCACTCAACGGCCAGGTTGCGCGCCAGGGCAGCTTCTGCCGCCTTGGACACACCGTAAGTGCCGATAGTGGTGTTGCCGCGAATACCGGCAATACTGGACAGCAGCACCACAGAACCTGAGCCTTTTTCGGCCATCTGTGGCAGCACCATATTGGTGAGCCAGAAGGTTCCCTTGACGTTGGTGTCCATGATCTTGTCCCAGGCATCGTCGGTCATTTCCGCGGTCGGACCATACACCGGGTTGGTCGCGGCGTTGCAAACCAGAACGTCGATGGTGCCCCAGGCTTCGTTAGTTTTGTCGACCAGGTTTTGCAGGTCCTCCTTCTTGCCGACGTGGCAAGCGATGGCCATGGCATCAAAGCCCTGGGCCCGCATTTCACTGGCTACCTGTTCACAGGCTTCAGCCTTACGGCTGGAGATCACAACCCGGGCGCCACAGCGGGCCATTTCTTCGGCAATGGCCCGGCCAATGCCCTTGGTGGAGCCTGTGATAACAGCCACTTTCCCGGTCATATCAAATAATGGATTAGTCATTTCCGAATCCTTATCACTCTGGGTAACAGCTGTTTCAGCGATACTGACGCAATTCAAGTTTGGCGACGGAATCCAGGTGAACCTCATCCGGGCCGTCTGCCAGGCGCAGGGTACGGACTTTCGCCCAGGCCGACGCCAGGAAGGTGTCCTGGCTGACGCCAGCACCACCGTGCACCTGTATTGCGCGGTCGATGACCTTCAGGGCCATGCTCGGGGCAATCACCTTGATCATGGCAATTTCCTGACGGGCCACTTTGTTGCCTACGGTATCCATCATATGGGCAGCCTTAAGGGTCATCAGGCGAGCTTGCTCGATGTCGATGCGACTACGGGCAATGTCTTTCCGGATGGAATCAAATTCGGACAGCGGGCGGCCAAAGGCCTCACGGGCATTCGCGCGCTTGCACATAAGTTCAAGGGCCCGCTCGGCGACACCGATGGTGCGCATGCAATGGTGGATACGGCCCGGCCCGAGGCGCCCCTGGGCGATTTCAAAGCCGCGACCTTCACCCAGCAGGATATTGCTGACCGGCACACGCACGTTGTCGTAGTGAATCTCGGCGTGGCCGTGCGGTGCATGGTCATAACCGAATACCGTCAGCGGGCGAATCATTTTCACCCCGGGTGCATCCAGTGGCACCAGAATCATCGACTGCTGCTGGTGCTTGGGAGCGGTGGGATCGGTTTTGCCCATAACGATGGCAATCTTGCTGGTGGTGGTCATGGCACCTGAAGACCACCACTTACGACCGTTAATAACGTACTCGTCACCTTCCCGACGAATCTCGCAAGCAATGTTGGTTGCGTCAGAGGAAGCGACGTCCGGCTCTGTCATGGAAAAGCAGGATCGGATTTTTCCATCCAGAAGCGGCTTCAGCCACTGCTCCTGCTGTTCCTCGTTTCCGTAACGGGCAATGGTCTCCATGTTGCCGGTGTCCGGCGCGGAGCAGTTGAATACCTCGGGAGCCATCTCGGAACGGCCCATAATCTCGCACAGGTGTGCGTACTCGAAGTTTGTCAGCCCGGCACCCAGATCACTTTCTGGCAGGAACAGGTTCCACAGCCCGGCAGCCTTCGCTTTTTCTTTCAGCTCTTCAATGATCGGAACCGGTGCCCAGCGGTTCTCCGCGGTTGCCACCTGATGGTGATGCTTTTCTTCATTCGGGTAGATATAGGCATTCATGAACTCGGTTAATTCGGCCTGCAGTTTCTTGGCCTTGTCAGACAGCTCGAACATATCCGTTTCCTCTCTGTTCAATTATTTGCGACTGCTACTAACGCCGGCAATCGCTTTAGCAGGCATTCAGACGGGAACGCCTTCAGGTTTCTCACTACCAGAACGAATCCGGAAAGTGCCCTCACCGATTGCAAGCAGGTTGCCCAGCTCGTCGTGAACTTCACCGGTACTGTTAAAAATCCTGCTTCCACCCGCGCGCTTACGACCGGTCACCCGGATTACGCCCCCGGTGCACTGCCCGGTAAACGTGGTGGTCAGCGAAAGCGTAATGGCTTTGCGCATGCGCCCGGGATAGGGGCAGTAGGTGCCGGCTTCGGCCATGGCAATATCCAGCAGGGAGGTAAGTACTCCTCCATGGATAACACCACCCAGATTCAGGTGATCCGCCTGGATTTCCAGCTCGATCACGGCCTCGTCCTCTTCCCACGACACCTGCCGGTAGCCCAGCATGTTGTGAAAACCCGGCAAGTCTTTGCCACCGGTAATGTGCAGACTACTGTTGCTCATCAGGCTTTCATTCCAGGCAGGTTGAGGGACGCGGTGTTCCCGCCATCAACGGCCAGGGCCTGGCCGGTAATGTAACTTGCGTCGTCACTGGCGAGAAAAAGGATGGCGGCAGCAATTTCTGCAGGGTCGCCATAACGGCGGAGTTCACAACGGGAGCCAAGTTTGTGGGCTTTTTCGTGTGCCCGGGCATAGTCAAAGACTTTCTGGGTCATACCGGTTTCAACCAGCCCCGGACAAACAGCGTTTACCCGCACGTTGTCCATCCCCAGGTCACAGGCTGCGGTCATGGTCAGATTGATCACGCCGGCCTTTGATGCGCTGTAGGCATTGCCTCCAGCCCCCGAACGAATACCGGCAACCGATGCAGTATTGACAATGCTGCCCTTCTTGCGGGCCTGCATGTGAGGTGCAACGTGCTTTATCGTCAGCATGGTTCCCAGCAGGTTTACAGCGAGCACTTTCTCCCACTCGTCACGACTGTTCTCGGTGACCGGCGGATGGGCTCCGGAAATACTGGCGATACCGGCGATATTGCACAGCACATCAATCTGGCCAAAGGTCTTCATGGTTTCGGCTACCAGGGCAGTTACCGCAGCCTCATCAGCAACATCTGCCACCCGACGCAGCACAGATACACCATCGGCCATCTGATTCTCGGTTTCGAGCAAGCCGCCCTCGGCGACATCAACAAGCACAACGGATGCCCCTTCGCGACCCAGCCTGAGTGCGGTTGCCCGCCCGATACCACTTCCGGCCCCGGTGACGATTACCACTCGCTGATCAAATCGCCCCATGAAATCCTCCCCGCTAACATGATTTATTTTTGTGTGTTCTATTTTGCTTTCCAGATAATTTGTCACGCGCAACGGTTATGAGTCAATATAATTGGAAGTTAATTTCATCTAGCAAAACTAAAACATCAAAGGATGACAAAATGAAAACGCGATTTGACGAAATGCCCGTATACGCCCCCACTGACTCCGGCGAAGCCATGGAGGCCATCGGTTTTCGTATTCAGGCCTTTGCCAGCGGACAAGGCGACAAGACCGCGATCATCGACGAAAAGGGAGCGCTCAGCTGGGCCGGTCTGCTGCATGAGGTCAACCGCATTGCCAACAAGCTGCGACAAACCGGCCTTAAAAAAGGCGACTGCGTTGCGGCCTTGTCGGAAAACAGCAGGGAAATGGTGGCCCTATATCTGGGAACCCTGGTGGCGGGTGGCTGCATGGTGCCGCTTTCCGGTATGGCCAGCGGCGAATCCCTGGCTCTGATGATTCGTGACTGCGGCTCCAGGTTCCTGTTCGTTTCCCGTAAAAACCTCGATATCTGGGCCGAAGCCAGCCTCAGGGCCGGCCTGAATCACGATGAGGTGATCGGGCTGGACAACGATGCTGCCGGACAGCATTTAAAGGACTGGCTGGGCTCGATTCCCGCCGAGCCAGACCCGGCGCCGGTAACACTGAACGATCCGTTCAACATCATTTACAGTTCAGGCACGACCGGAACTCCCAAGGGCATACTCCACGACTACCGGTTCCGCCAGCGGCAAATGGTCAGGATGAGCCGGTTCGGGCTCAACGGTGAAGCCGTTAACCTTGTATCGACACCAATGTACTCCAACACCACCCTGGTATCGGTGCTACCGACCATTTTCTATGGCGGCACCCTCGTGCTGATGGCCAAGTTTGATGCCCGTCGCTTCCTTGAACTGGCAGAACAGCACAAAGTAACCCACGCCATGCTGGTGCCCGTGCAGTTTGAGCGCATATTGGCGGTTCCGGACTTCGACCAGTTTGACCTTTCAAGCTTCAAGCTCAAGCTCTGTACCAGTGCGCCGCTCCGGGCCCATGTGATCGCCGAAACCATGAAACGCTGGCCAGGCAATATCCGGGAGGTCTATGGCCTCACAGAAGGCGGCATTTCCACCAGCCTCGACTGCGCTGCCTATCCGGACAAATGGGATACCGTCGGAGTGCCCACCGAAGGGGCTGAAGTAAGGGTGGTCAGCGAAGATGGCAAGGAGCTGCCTCAGGGTGAGATCGGCGAGATTGTCGGGCGCGCGATTTCCATGATGCGGGGTTACGTAAACCGCCCGGAGCAGACCAGGGAGATGCTGTGGCAAAGCCCCGATGGGCTTGCCTTTTATCGCAGCGGCGATATGGGCCGCATTGACGAAGGCGGCTTTGTTCATATTCTCGACCGCAGGAAAGACATGATTATTTCCGGCGGTTTCAACATCTACGCCGTAGACCTGGAAAAAGTCGTCCTCAGCCATCCTGCGGTATCCGATGCTGCGGTTATCGGCATACCCAGCAGCCAATGGGGCGAAACTCCCCTCGCTCTGGTGGTAAAGAAATCCGGATGCCAGGAAACAGAAGAGGAAATCCGGGACTGGGCCAACCAGCATCTGGGCAAGACCCAGCGCCTGAGTGCCGTAGAGTTCCGACAGGAACTGCCTCGCTCTACCATTGGCAAAGTCTTGAAGCGGGAGCTAAGAACGCCTTACTGGGAGAACAGCGCCGGTTAACGGCGCTGCATACGATTCAGGGCATCACGGCAGTCATCGGAACGCAAGCGCTCACTGAACACACTGCGCTCCCGGTCCAATGCCTGCTGCACCTTGTCGCGCCATGGCGCCTTCATTAAACGCTTGCTGGCCCGCAATGCGTCTCGGGGCTTTTCTCCCAGCCTGCCCGCCAGGGCCAGGGCCGAATCCACAGCCCGTCCATCATCTACCACCCGGCTTACCAGGCCACACTCACCGGCCTGGGTGCCATCCAGGGTTTCACCAAGCAACAGCAATTCAGCAGCCATCCGGGAGCCAAGGTGCAATGGCATGGTCACAGTTGAAGCAGCCTCCGGCACCAACCCCAAATCGACAAAGGCAGTTTTGAACCTGGCCGAGCGCCCCGCAAATACGCTGTCGCAATGGAGCAACATAGTGGTGCCAATACCAATCGCCAACCCTTCCACCGCCGCTATCACCGGAGTATCACACGCCATCAATTCTTCAATGAATGCAAGGCCGGCAGAGGGTTTCGGGTTTTCGTCCGTAGCCCGCGCCCGGAAATCATCAAGATCGTTGCCGGCGGTAAACACACCTTCAGCACCCGAGATGACGATGGCATGCACATGCTGGTCAGAACTTGCCTCCCGCACATAACCTGCCAACTGCTCATACATGTTTCGGTTCAGGGCGTTCTTTTTATCCGGACGATCTATGACAAGATGGATCGTTTTTTCTTGGCTATATTTCTTGATCATGTACATCTCCTGGGTGTCGCCCTCCCCCTCTGAAACAGGAGAAAAACGTCCTATTGCAAATGGCAAATCTTGTGATAAAGTCGAACAACAAAAGTTCACGGTGCAGTCTTATATTCTGCACTGCGAAACACGAGCAATGCAACTATAACAAATACTGGAGCAAACTTATGAGCTTCCTTGCCACATTCAGAAAAAACCTTACTACCTATGCATCCGCGTTAACACTGGGTGTATCTGCTGTTATCGCCAGCGCACCTGTATACGCTGAAAAAACCTACACCTGGAAGGTTCAGTCCCACTGGCCAGGCTCCAGCAGCTCCTACCAGGACAGCCTTGGTCGACTGAAGGATGTGATCGAAGAACGCTCTGAAGGCCGGATCAAGCTCCAGCTGTTTGAAGCAGGCGCTATGTTCAAGGCCACAGAAACCTTCAATGCCGTGAGTCGTGGCATTCTGGAAATGGGTACGATTTCTCCCGGTTATGCCCAGGACAAGATGACCCTGGCCGGCATTGCTTCTGGCCTGCCCTTCGCATTCCGAAACGTTTGGGAAGCCGCGTACTTCCACCAGAACATGGGCTTCGAACAAATGCTGCGGGATGAAGCCGCCAAGTCTGGCGTTTACTGGGCAACCGACAAGGTTTACCCGACCGAAATGGTTACCAGCAAACCCATCAACAGCTGGGAAGACTTCACGGGGCTGAAAATCCGTTCCTCCGGTGCGCTTCAGAAGTTCCTGACCGAAGCCGGTGCTTCCGCTTCCTATATCCCGGGCAGTGAACTGTACACCGCACTGGATTCCGGCATTGTAGACGGCGCCCACTGGGGCGCTGCCCAGGGTGCTGCGAGCATGGG
This sequence comes from Marinobacter sp. EVN1, assembly GCF_000475375.1. Lineage (NCBI taxonomy): Bacteria > Pseudomonadati > Pseudomonadota > Gammaproteobacteria > Pseudomonadales > Marinobacteraceae > Marinobacter > Marinobacter sp. EVN1. Next base: position 4,389 of record NZ_AXCB01000022.1, on the reverse strand, counting down.
CCTGTATGATGTTGCCAAATACCACGTTCAGCCTGCGCTGAACATTGCCGGCACCGATGTCATCATCGTCAGTCAGAAGGCCTTGGACAAACTTCCTGAAGACCTCCAACAGGTAGTGAAGCAGGCTCTGGATGAGCAATTCTGGATTCGTACCAACCAGTATCTGTACAAAGAGCGTATCGCCCTGGCCAAGGCCGTTGCTGATCAAGGTGTTGAAGTAAACGTGATGCCTGATGATGTTCAGCAGAAGCTTGCCCAGACCGCCCAGGGCATGTGGGATGAAGAAGCCAAGCGCAGCGATGAGGCCAAGAAGGCTCTGAGCCTGCTCAAGCAGTTCCTTGGCGAACTTGGCTACCTCTGATCTTAAACGCAACACCACAGGCCCCGATTAACCCCCGGGGCCTGTTTTCTCAGTTCACATCTAAGTCCCCCGGAGAGTGCCATGAGCGTAGTCAGCGCATTCATGAAAGGCGTCACCAGGCTCAACGAGTACGTTGGCCGATGTATAGCCCTGATCGTCTTTCCCATGTTTGTCTTTCTGATACTTGAAGTAGCTCTGCGCTATTTTTTCAATTCACCTTCGGTGTGGACAAATGAACTGACACAGCTGCTGTTCGGTGTATACGCAGTAATGTCTGGCGGATACATCATGGCCCACCGCGGGCACGTGAATGTCGATCTGCTGCACTCGACGCTTAAGCTGAGGGCCCAAGGCTTTGTCGACATTTTCACCTCTATTCTGTTTTTCATTTTCATGCTGGCGCTGGTCTGGTTCAGCTTTGACATGGCCTCTGAGTCGTTCGAAAGCCGGGAAACCTCCTTTTCTGCCTGGAACCCGCCTATCTGGCCAGCCAAGGGAGCCATCTTTGTTGCCTCTGTTTTGATGCTGCTGCAAGGCATTGTGAGGTTGCTGGAGGATATCGCCATCGCATTTAACCTGAGCTATTACGACCCCGCTGAGCGGAAAAGCCATTCTGAAGAAGGAGAAGCATAATGAGCATTGAAGTCATGACGCTTCTTTTCTTTGGTTCGCTGCTGTTTTTCCTGTTACTTGGCCTGCCACTGGCATTCGTACTGGGTGGTGTGTCTGTTGTTTTTCTTTATTTCACCTGGGGCTTTGACTCCTTCTACATGGTGGTTTCCCAGATCTGGGGCACCATGGAAAGCTTTACATTGGTGGCCATACCACTGTTTGTATTCATGGCAATGATTCTTGAACGCACAGGTGTTGCGCGAGACTTGTACCGCATGATGTATCTCTGGTTCGGCGGCCTCCGGGGCGGCCTGGCCATCGGTACTCTGGGTATTTGTGCGGTATTTGCAGCCATGGTGGGCATCAGCGGTGCGGCAGTGGTCGCTATGGGTGCGATCGCACTCCCCTCCATGCTCTCCCGGGGTTACGACAAGCAGATGGCACTCGGGGTGATCAATACTGGTGGCGGCTGGGGTGTTCTGATTCCGCCAAGTATCCTGATGATTCTGTATGCCCTGATTACGGGTGTATCCGTAGGCAAGATGTTTGCTGCAGGTGTTATGCCCGGCATTATGCTGATGGTACTCACCACCCTCTATATTGTTGTCCGCTGCGCCCTGCAGCCAGACCTGGCACCAGCGCTTCCTAAAGAAGACCGGGCATCCTGGCCTGAAAAGTTCCGCGCCCTGCGCTCTGTTCTCCTGCCGATCAGCGTGGTGGGAATGGTACTGGGCTCCATCATGGGCGGGCTCACCACACCGACAGAAGCCGCAGCCATGGGTGTCCTCGGTGCGCTGATTTCAGCAGCGGTCTACGGCGAGTTCAAATGGTCAGTGCTGAATGAAGCCGCGATCCGCACCCTCAAGCTGACTGGCTTGACCATGTGGATCCTGTTTTCGGCCCACGCATTCAGCTCCGCCTATCAGAGCATGGGCGCCCAGGCTCTGATAGAAAGCATCATGGCCATGATTCCAGGCGGAGCCTGGGGAACCGTCATTGCCATGATGATCATCATCTTCTTTCTGGGGATGGTTCTGGATCCTGTCGGCATCATGATGATCACTCTGCCGGTGTTTATCCCGATTATTACTGCCTTAGGCTTTGACCCAATCTGGTTCGGTATTCTGTTCGTGATCAACATGGAGATTGGTTACAAGACACCACCGTTTGGTTTCAACCTGTTCTACCTGAAAGGTGTAGTGCCTCCGTCGGTCACGATGAGCGATATCTACAAGTCGATCATACCGTTTGTGCTGGTAGAAATTGTTGGGATCATCCTGATCATGATCTTCCCGGAGATCGCAACCTGGTTGCCGGAATTACTCTTCTGAGATATCAAGAAGGCCTGAACGACCTCAGGCCTTCTTGCTTTTATTAATTGCAAATCGACCTGGCAGAGTCGCTCACAAGCAAAGGAACTTATTTGCCCGCTCCAATCCAGGGGTCTTCAAGTTGCCCTGCTCGCTGCAGCCAGTTCATAGACCGATGAACCCGCAGGCTGAGATTGGCGGGGCAGCCGCCTCGCTCATCGCGGTGGCACTGCTTGAGAGTGTCATAATTCATGGTTCGGTCTATCCGTTCATACAGTCCTGGTTTTCGGTTTCAATCCTTCACATATTCCCAAATCAGCTTCAACGCTTCTTCCATATGCTCAACCCGGTGGCTGCCACCCTCAAAGCTATAAACCGGAAAATAATCCCCAAGCGCCCCGACGGTGTCATTCCACGGAAGCGGTTCATCCCCTGATCCAGCAGCAACAGCCCGCTGCCCCAGCGGGTGAAAGAATAGTAGCCAGAAACCACTTCGTCTGTCAGTTGATAGGCCTACCCTGATGATCGACATCCGGGCCTATCCAGGACGTGAAAGTGTGGGCAGAATCCGTCACAGGATTGATGGCGACAACCGGAATACCGGCTTCGGCTCACAGAATGCCCGCCAGCCATCTTCCCATCGACGTCCCAACCAGAAGATCCGGATTCACTTGCATCAGCTTAGCCAAGCTCTCTTCGATAACGTCTTCCGATCCTTGGGCTAATCAATGTCGTTATGAGGACACGACATACGCATTAGCTTGATGACGATATCTTGCTGTGTTCTTGAGCTCATAGTTTAGCCGGCCGTTGGTGCTGAAGAGTGCCCACCTTTTTGCTAGGTAGTACTGACACCATCGGGAATTACGGCTGGCTTCCGGGCTAAAAGAACGTGTCGAACTCAAGCAGCATAACTATGGAGTGGGCGCCCCAGCGATTGGCAGAGGTGCCGACAATCCCGGCGACTACCATAATGTTTCTATTTTCACGCCAATCCGAAAGGCTGATGATGGTTCTTGGGAAGCCATCATGAAAACAGACGCGGGTACCGATGTTGTATTCCCAACAGCACCGTTCATGGGCGTTATGGGGGTGGCCGCCGATACAGAGGACGCCGTACATAGCGTTCCTCCTGATATCTATGGTGGCAATATCGATATCAACGATCTAGGTGTGGGATCCACCATATATCTTCCTGTGTTAGTAGACGGAGCAAACTTTTACACGGGTGATCCACATATGGCCCAAGGGGACGGCGAGGTTGCGCTGACCGCGTTAGAGCATAGCTTGCGCCCAACCTTTCGCCTCACTGTGCTGAAAAAAGGAGATGCTCAAATACCTTCCGCGTCCGGATCCCTCGAAAAGCCATTTGGGGAAACCCCTACGCACTGGGTTCCCATTGGGCTAGATAAGGACCTTGACGAAGCCATGAAGGATGCGGTGCGTGAGTCGATCCGCTTTTTGCATGAGAAGCTGGGGATGGATCGGGCGACGGCCTTGGCCTATTTGTCAGCTGCTACGGACTATGAAGTTTCGCAGGTTGTTGATGGGACCAAAGGCATACATGGATTGATTCGGAAATCGGATTTTAAAGAAGTTATGGAGAACGAGAAAAAGCAGCAATAATACAGATAATGTCGGCCGGGTTAACGGATATTAAACCTCCGAGCGCGCTGCGCTACTGTCACCGGCCGACATTCTGTTTGACCAAATCTCACCATCAACGCGCCGTGGTATGCGAGGTCATCTTCATTCCTGTGATAGGCGGTGGGCAGCCAAGCAGCACAGATGCTTAGCCCTTTAGCCCGTACTTCTTGCTTAAACCGCTGAAGGGGTGCCTCCCATTCCAGGTGAAGCCTGCCAGAGGGGCGTCACCGACCACGGCACTAATCCTCAATAGGTAATTAGCTGGCGGCGGTGGTGGAGTGCCGGCCACGCCGGTTTTCCACCGCTTCCTGCAAGTCTCGCCGGTTCCCTGCGCTCAGCGTCCTCAGCACCAGGCCATCCTGAATCAGCAAATGGAGACGCTTTCATCCTCCCATACATAGCCAAGCCATCGACGCTACGCATAATCGAGGTTACGTTAAGGTCGCAAAGCGAACATTC
>NZ_AXCB01000021.1:0-9531 GCF_000475375.1 Marinobacter sp. EVN1 | reverse complement strand
AGTTATTCAGACCTTCCCTAAAGAAAAAACGATTTCGGTGAAATGTGATCAGTTGGGCACCATTTCTCATATAGTTGAAAACGCGATTCAGCACGCCATAGTCAAACCCTTCATCCAAATCGCCCATGACAACAAAGGCAGGGTTCTTGGTTGTCTGCCTGATCCCCGTAAACTGATCCTCAATCTCTTCAGGGATCGCAAGATAGCCCGCTTTACCAACGTAGTTTTGCTCAAGAAAATGAACACACGCTCCCACTGAGGTCAGAACCTCGCTATCTTGGACTTCAAAACTTAACTCTCTTAGCACCTTCCCCAATTGCTCAGGTGTTCTTCCTGTCGTGTTGGTAACAAACCGCAGTTGTACGCCCATGCTGCGAAGACCGTTCACAGCGTCTATTGCCCCAGGAAGCGGCTGATTATTCAAAACAAGTGTGCCATCAATATCAAAAATAACACCTTTAACTTGAGCCATAGGAAAAACCTCCTCCGGTCTAAGAAACGATCATTAAGCCGGCGTAGACCAGCATAAAGACTGAGAAGACATGCTGATAAAAGTGTTCTTTCATCGACTTGAAAATTCGATTACCAATACTTAGGTACACGACCGCGGCTACCGCACATGAGATCACGGTTGTAGCGCTTATCTCTAAGACATTGAGTGCACTCAATGTACTAAGTTGCACCAATCCAAACAACAAATACCCAGTTACAATGCAACTCAAGACTTCTATCTTATAGTTATGTTTCGACACCGCATACGCTGAAAGCAGGCTGCCACCCATATTTGAAAGGCCATGTACCGCCCCCATGATGAACAAATACGACCGAGAATGATGGGTAATGAATTCCTGTAAACGATTCGAAATGCGAGTGAAAAAACGCGACAGAGCAGTAAAGATCAGAATCGCTGCGATCAGCATGTATAAGTTGAGCTTTTGGTCATAAATTAAAGTCCAAACTAAAGCTAGAACTAGAACAGGCAGACAACAAATCAACAAATCAAGTAGATACGCTTTTTTTGGTTTTTCAAGTTGATAGAATTGAATAGCGCTGATCGTCAAGGAAGGGGGGAGAAGTATCGAAAGAACTTCACCAAATGGGTACCCCATCAATAGCAGAGTAGGTGTCCCAAACACCAACAATCCCATACCAAAAATTGACTGAACAATAGAAAATAACGCGATAATGAGAATAAGATAAAGCTCCATGCTAAATTAACCTTCCTCTATGAACTTTAAAATTTGGTGTAAGTGCTGTGGTCGCTCAACTGTAGGCAAGCCAGACGTCATGAATACACCCTTCAACCAAGGGTGGTCGCTGTGAGCGCAGTGGTCCCCTGATTTTGCACTCGGGCATAAGGCATCGACTGACTGACTAGCTTTAACTCGAAGGCCGTCGGGAGGTATTAGAAAATAGCGATTCTCCTGACTGAGCACTCCCTGATGATTATCTAACCTCACTACCTTAGCCCCTGAGAACCCAAGCGCTTCGAACCAATCCAATATGTCGGCGATTATCGTCTCGGTATCGGATTTGTCGGCTAATATACTTAGAGTCCCGTTCTCGGCAGGGTGATACGCGGCAACGGTATTAGACCAATCTATCTCGCCACCTTCCTTGAATCTCAGCCACCCTTTCTCAGCCATAAAGTTGTTCAAGTAACACGTGTTTTGGATAGGCTGCATCCCGTGATCAGAATTCATTACTAGCACTTCACCCTCGTCTAACGATTTGGTTAGCGTGTGGACGACTTCTTCGACCCAAAGCAACAATTGAGTCATGATCTTCTTGCCCTGGGAAGTAGAAGAGACCAACGCTTGTAACCCCAACAATTCATGCAACGCCAGATCGAATACTGGGTAATAACCGACGTACAAATCTGCGTCATCTTGTGAGAACCCCAAAGCCAGTTCTTCAAGAAAACACCGATGCACTTTCTCAAGGCTCAACAGCAAGGCCTCTTCAGCTTCGCCTCCACCGCCCTGTACCAATTTGTCGCCCAACAAACCGTTTCGATATGACTGAGTCAAAGCCTCATGGCAAAAGGTCAGCTGATGTCGATCCTTCACGATGTTGTCGGTTGGAGAAGCGCGATAGGCATTTTTACCCAACACGCTACATACCCATTCTTGGCCATTGTTGGAAATCAACACCGATAAGTGAGGCAGCAATTCCCCGTCAGGCAGGGGCAGATCAACCACTTCGTTGTTTGAAACCAAATGGCAAACCTTACCGTTAGGTGACTCCATAAGCAGTTTAGTTCGATGTTCGTTGATCAGAGAAAAAGCAATCGACACTGAGAATGGATCAATGTTTAGCACTTCAGTCAATGGCACCGTTTGCGATGACCACAATCGCTGTGAATAAACATCGCTTCGCGCCACCATCTGTCGCGCGAGTTTAGCTTCATCAACAAAAGGTACATGGTGCAAGCGCACGCGATACCCAACGCGTGCATACTTGTCCCAAACCATATCGATATGCGATGGCCACGCTGTGAAGCTGTTGTGAAATGTTGAAAAAACATCCGTATCTGGTGTTTCATACCCTAATATGCCGTGCTCCTCACTCTGCAGCCCACTCCAAATAGAAAATAGTGACGGAGGGGTTTGACAGTTGGGGTAGAGCGGTTCTAGGGCCGTCAAACAGTTGGACGTCATCATTTGTGTCAAAACAGGCATAGCCTGAGAACACAAATAAGTCTTTAAATATTCAAACGAGAGACCGTCAATAACTACCCATTTTAACCGAGGTAGACTAATTGCCATGCGAGTGCCCTAACAGCGTATCCACCAATGACTGGACTTCTCGCTCCAATGCGTCAAGCGTGGAGTTATTCTCCAAAACATAGTGGGATTCAATCGAATTAATGGAATTATCTAACGGTGATTTCAATTGCGACTGTATATCTTGACGTCCTTGCAAACGTTTTATACGTGTAGGCTCGTCACATGCAACCCGAATTACGCGATAACCGCTATTGACCAGCGCCGGCCAATCTGTTTCTTTATCGCGTAAGTCGTCGGTAATGATGACCTCAGCGTTACTGCCAACCAGTCGAGAGAACAGGTGCTGAACCAGTGAATCTTTACTTAACATACGAAGATTAGTGGCTATGTTTTCCAACAGCTTTTGATGTTGAACTCCACTCGGAAGGTCGATGGACGCAGTTTCGAAATACGCAGCCTGCAAGTCATACAAAGGTTGAGCCAGTTTTTCGCTCAACACAGATAAACCTCGTTGTTCAAAAGCTTGCTTAATTAAACTTGCCGCCGTACTTTTCCCTGAGCCGCTGGGCGCGACCAACGCGATTTTTATCGCATTAGGCATCCTAAGTTGCAACTCAATTGCTTCTGCTGAGACATGACCTGAGGTTTTTAGCCATTTAACACTATATAACCCTTCATACACCTCTCGGTGTAACTCTCTAACTGAATCGGTCATCTCTATGTTCGCGAGACGATGCCAGTTTGCCGTCGTGAACCCATAAGGGTCCTCGAACAACTGGCGTTGATCTACGTGTTCTTTGTCCAAAGAATACAGCAGAGAAGGGGCTTGAGCTTTTCCTAAGATGTCCGGCAATAATAGGCCTTCAAGTCGACCATTTGGCGTCCGAGGTTTACCCAAAGCGCCATAAAACAGCTCTGGCGCGAACAAATACTTGTCCCCGGCTTCAGCTTCAGACATCGGTAGTTCAGAGACTAGTAGACCCAGTTTTCGGCACAACTCTGGGTGATGGCGTAAAGAGCCGACACCAACGTGCGGATAGTCTGGCCACCCCCTCACCCTTAACGCCCCCTCATGGAGATCGACCAGTAGTTTATCGCCACTGAAAAAACCGTACTTACCAGAACCCACCAAGTTCAACATGGTTGTAGTTTTTCCAGCCCCCTTGACCCCACCAATGGCAAGCACCTCGCCTGTCTCTAGGTTTTCGACGGCTGAGGCATGAAGCAACACACTGCCTTTACCCGCTTCTAGCAACAAGCAGTAGTAGCGGAAAAACTCGATGAGATGAATAAAACTACTATCGCTGATATACAGGTCCATCCGTTTAGACCCTGGCACAAATGCGTAGCCAGTTTGATCGCGTTCATTCCATGCTATCTGAGTTCCGTCAGAAAGCTCACCACGGCTTAATTCAAGGTTAAACGCCTCGGCGGTGCTGCGTCGAATTGTTTCTAATCCAGTGCAGCGTGTTTTCCACTCTGGCAAAAACGACGCCTCTTCATGCAAACCCAGGTGCAGATCTATCTCACCATCGACTCGCTCAGATAAGAAGTACGGTGAGATAAAGGCCAAAAAACGTTGGTAGAGTTGACTTCGCGATTCTACGCAGGCAACTTCAATTCGAATCTTCCCATTTCCTAGAACGTGACGAACCATTCACTGCTTCTCCCCATTGAGCTTTAGATAGTCCTTAAGGAAAGTTAACTTCGAGTAATGGTTCTTCTCAAAACGGAGACCCTGAGTATCGATGAAATCCTCAACTACGGACACCAATGCGTTAAATCCTTTATAAATATTTGCTTCATCCGCGCACCCTCGTGTCTTCAAATATTCAATTTCGCATTGCTGAAGCCTTCCTTGCGGCTCGTAGACATCTTTGATTCGGCAGTCTTCAAAGTTCAGCATGAAGATATCTCCGGTAGGGGTATACTCACACGCAATGTCTAAACGTACTCGGCGCCAACTTGGCAAAGTGATCAACGGTAATTTAAAAAATTCCGTCAACGCAGCTTCTGGCGTCGTTTTCACGGTTTGGAAGTGATAGTTGCGCTCCCAACGCTCTAATGCGTCCTCTTTATATAGTTTCTTTTTGAAGGTCACTACAGGTTCATCAAAGCGAATTTTTTTCTTACGGCTCCAATGCATAACGGATACGTAACCAGACATGCCTTGGCCATTCTCTGCTATCTCGAAAAAGTCATTGTCGTAACTCCAGTGTTCAATCTCATCACCGAGATGAGGTTTGAAATCTGCTATTTCACCATTGGCTAGTGCAGCATAAAAGCGCTCATTCAGTTCGTAGAAATTATAGTTATCCTGGATACTGAACTTTTGCTCCAGTTCCGTATCCGGGATCCCTTTTTCGTAATAGCATTCGAAGTTATTGCTGAGCAGGTAGTGCTCTTTGAATAATAAACTCAATGCATCAAACAACGTGCCTTTGTTTACGTCAAACGGCAGGGCAGGCAGCTGATAAAATTGCGTTGTGAATACTTCAACTCTGTGCACTAAGTGCGTAATTGAGGCTGCTGAACCATCCAACGATACTAAGGCGAGAGGGACAGTACGCTCACTAAGGTTGGCTTTTTCCACTCGATCGCTGACCGGTACAAAGTCCGAGTCCAGGATCGGTGCTTCTATTGCAGACACATCGCAGAGTAGGGTTCTATGCGCTAAATTGTACCCCTCAGGTAATGATAGAAAGTACAACGCTTTTTCTGCGTCAGAAGGGTACTCATCGTGACGAATTTTCCAACTGCCTAAAACAACATATTGTGCCATGATTACTTCCCTTCTTGTTGTTGGGCCAAATAGGTATTACGTGCAAAATCGAGTTTAGAAAATAAGTCTTGCTCGAACTCCATGCCTTGCTGGATCAAGAAATCTTTTACGTAGGCACAAATCACTTCGTACTCTTCCATGACTTTTTGGAAGTCAAACATTGTACGAGAGCGGCAGTACTCAACTTCACATTGAGAAAACGCGTATTTCTCAGGCTCGTCCAAATTCCGGCAAATATCGAAGTACACGCCGAAAATATTACCGGTGTCGAGTGACTCAAAGTTCACATCAAATCGCTTTCTACGGAACGGAGCCATACGCTTGACTTGACCTTGCGCCAGCTCCGTTGCTTTTTTTTCAAACTCGGCATCGGTCAGTTCGCAGTCATAGTGGATGGTTTCTTTTCTTAATTCTGTGTTCTCTTCAAACCATTTTTGCTTCACAGCAACTTTGCCGTTGGTTTGTGGAATAAAGGAGATGTAGCCTTTTGATGCGGGTTCGATGACTTCAAATAGGTGATTGTCGTAGTCAAACACCTGAATATCCATATCCAGTTCAGGCACAAAACCAGGCAGTTTTCCTTCAAGGTTAATGGAACGATACAACGCAGTATTCAGAGACCATGTGTCGGGAATATTTTTAAAGGTGTACTTTCGTTCTAACTCCATATCGTGTTTCCAGCGGGTGTACCAACACGTATCATTGAGGAGATGACGGTACTTCAATAATCGAGGGTAAGCTTGCTCTAACGCAGATACGCAGCAAGCCCATGCGCTCCCAGACGCCTCTACCTCCCACGGCATCTCTGCATACTTGAGGAAAATCGTACCGTGGTGAGCTGTATCGTTGAAGTGGTAGAGCCTTACGGACTTAGAGCCCTTATCGAACTGAACAGCAACAGCTGGCATCAGGTCCTCAAAACCATAGGAACTGCCCACACTTTCAAATACTTCATTAAAGATTTCTTTGCTTTGTTTTTTTTTTGCACGATGCGCCAAGTCAAAGTAGTGGAATTGGTAATCCGATGGGCCAAAACGACGTTCTCGATCTTTGGTGAAGACACGGTCTGCTATCAAATCATCCTGACAATGAAAAAGTGCGTTATTGCCCAGCTTAGCTTGCTTAGGCTCACACTGGAGGATTAACTCAGGGTGAGTAACAACTGAGCGGGGAGCAAAAAACTCACCTGGCTGAAACAATAAGACAAAGAGTTCAGTTTCCATGATTGGTCCTTTTATTTTACCGAAACGGTATCTAACTCAAATGATTCGCCGTGCGTCATTTGGTGAAAAAGTTGGTCGTCGCAGATTGCAGGTAGTTGCTTTTCGCGCAATAAAACACCCAGATGACATAACAATGAGCCTTTCTCAAAAACAAACCCGGACACGTACGGCAACAATGAAGCCAGAGCTGCGTAAGGGCGCTTAGAAAAGATGATCGGGCGTCGAGATAGTGATTGCATGTCTTCAATTATGGAGGTAAACAAATCCCCATATACTGATGCATCAGGGATATCTGTGAGACTCATTGACGGGGCAATACTATAGTTTTCTAGTGCTTCACTCGATTCAACAACAAACACACTGCCACGTGCGAAGCCGGGGGACATCACACTCGTGTTGTCAGTGAGAACCACCGGGCTTTCTCCCACAGACGAATAGTCCAGTGCATAGAACTGTCCATTTGAGAAAACCCATTCAATTTGAATGTCCCCTAGTTTTTCCAAGGCACAAGTCGTGACATCGTGCAATACCCTCAAATCAGCTCCGGAAAAGAGCGTGTTGGCGTCAGGGGCTGACAATGACAGCATTTGACTCACCGCACTGCCTCTATTCATAGCCAATAGACCATCCTCTGAGACTTCAGCTACGAGGGTAGGCCCTTCGTTGGTCAGGACCTGTTGAGTAATAACGCCATACTGGCCTCTAACGAAATCTCGGAGCACGACATAGTGGAGACGATTCGGATCGGTCATCAGTCGTTTGAGTTGATCAATTAGTTCTTCCTTAGATACGGTCAGTTGGCGCACCGCATCCGAGAAATCAATTACCTGTCGCTCACTGAAAAACAGGTCCAGAATGCGTTGTTGGGTAGGAACTTGATCCAGAGCATGACGGTTAAGCTCAAGGATCACTGCACCGACCTCTCCGCAGCCAAAGTGCTTACCAATGTCGTGCAGCGGTTTGCGCTTGCGGTTAAAATATAATGCGTACGCCGGCAACTCTGACTGTATGGAGCCTGGCAGCTCATCGTAGAGTTCATAACATGCAAATTGCGGCTTGGTTGAAGTAGCTTGCTTACGTACGTTCGTGACCGGTCTAGCCTGCAGCAGGTAAACCACGCCATTTTGATAAGCCCATTCAATGTCGACGTGCCCACCCAGCAGATCTTTTGCCGATGTTACAACAGTGGTAAGTTGCTCGAACACTTGCTGATGATCGGCCATCACTGCATCTTTGGTGATCCGCTTTGCTACCTGCTCACCAGACACTAAGGTTTCGCCAACCCCATCAACGTATTCAATGTATAGCGTATCTTCCCCTGTCACAGGGTCACAGCTGAACGCCACTCCTGCTAACTCAGGGTCAATCATTTGTTGAACGATAATGTTCATCGACTCTGCCGACCCGATGACCTTGGCCTCTAACTTTTCCATGATCGCACGTACCGAATACGCTGAGCACCAGACCTTGATAATGGCTGCTTTGAGTTGGTCTATAGACTCCACGTTCAGCACACTCTCATAAATGCCAGCAAAACTGTGCTGGCTGAGGTCTTCAGCCTGGCAAGCCGAGCGCACCGCCACGTTCAATGAGGTGTCAGACCCTTGTATCGATTTCAGCATTGCTTTCAGCGATGCCGTTGCATCGTGTTTCCAACGTAAACGACGGACTTGCTGCGCGATCTCGTCTAAATCCTTTTTCAAAAAGGCGCCAGAAGTGATCATGATATGTTCTTCAAGATTAGTTACGGCGAACTTAACTTCGTCAAAGCGCTCTAGCCATGTCGACAACTCTTTTTCTGTAACTAGCGTCAGTGGAGGCACTGGGTGGTGCTCGGAGAGCATTGCCATATGTCGGTATTTGCCGGGTAAGCTTTCCATCGAGTGAAGCATCTCAGTCATCATACGGTCTCCACCCGATCGATTAAGGGTGGAACCTCCATCTGGTTTCGTTGCTTCAGTTTATTGTGAAAGTCGATATGTATACGCGACTCAATCGGACCATCCGCACATTGATATTTGCCGTCATACAACTCAACCTCACCACAGGTATGCCAGAACATCATTTGGCCAATGTTCATACCGTAATACACTTTAACTGGGTGAATGCAAAACAGTTGAATAGTCCACTTTCCAACAAAACCAATATCACCAAGGGGCGCGGAGAGGTTGATAAACATCCCCATACGAGCAACAGATGAACGAGCAGCGTAGGTCGGTACAAAATTGTCACTGCCCATTGTTTCAATCGTCTCGGCGAGATAAAGTTTGCGAGATTGCAAAACCAGCCCGTCATCTCCCAGGGTTATTTCGTCGACGGGGTTTTCTTTGGCAGGGTCGATCAGATCGTTTTGGTATACTTTTAACTTTCTACCCAAACGAAAGTTATAGCTGTTTGGGTTTACATTCTCTTTTAAAAACGGTGAGATAACAATTTCCTTGCTATTTACTCTTTTATCTATCTCTTTGCCTGTTAAGATCATCAGTTTTCCTAAAAATTAGTCTTCAAAGTCTTGATGGATTCTCGACGCAATTACATTGCTCGATCCTTGGTAACGTCCTGCGTAATGGGATAATTCACCGAAATTCTTCCAAAAACAAATTTTGCCTATCTTCATGCCGGGATAAACGACGATGGGTTGGGCTACTAAAATTTCTAGAGTCCAGTTAATCACCGCACCGGTATGGCCAAGAGGCGCACTGGTTTGAATAAACATTCCGCATCCCGCAGTAGAAAAATTGGCGTAAAGCTCGCTAGCACAGGTGTGACTGCCCATTTTTTCGAGCGTGGATGCTAG
>NZ_AXCB01000020.1:0-198015 GCF_000475375.1 Marinobacter sp. EVN1 | reverse complement strand
AAACCCCCGACAGCTTCGCTGCCGGGGGTTTTTTATTTCTGGTTCCGGAGAAGTGATATACTTCACCGAAAATCAAAGCAACGTTTCTGATGGGAGCCCAGCAATGGCCGCTAGTGAACACCTGGTCATTTTTGATACCACTCTGCGTGATGGCGAGCAAAGTCCGGGCGCCACCATGAACAAGGCGGAAAAACTCCGCATTGCCAAGGCGCTCGAGAAGCTTCGCGTAGACGTTATCGAGGCGGGGTTTGCCATTGCCAGCCAGGGCGACTTTGATGCAGTCAAGGCTATTGCCGAGAACATCAAAGAATCCACTGTCTGCAGTCTGGCTCGTGCGTTGGACAAGGATATCGACAGGGCCGCTGAAGCGATCCGCCCTGCCGAGCGCTCCCGTATCCATACCTTTATTGCCACCTCGCCCATCCATATGAAGCATAAACTTCAGATGGAGCCAGATGAGGTGGTCGAGCAAGCCGTGCGCGCTGTCAAGCGGGCGCGTAGCCACGTTGATGACGTCGAGTTCTCCTGTGAAGACGCCGGGCGGTCAGAGCTGGATTTTCTTTGTCGCATCATTGAAGCCGCTATCGATGCCGGCGCCCGTACCATCAACATCCCTGATACCGTGGGCTATGCCATTCCTGAACAGTTTGGTGAGACCATCCGTCAGTTACTGAACCGTATCCCGAATGCCGACAAGGCTGTTTTTTCAGTCCATTGCCATAACGACCTGGGGCTTGCGGTAGCCAACTCGCTGGCTGCGGTTACCCACGGTGCCCGTCAGGTCGAATGTACTATCAATGGTCTGGGCGAACGGGCAGGTAACGCAGCGCTGGAAGAAATAGTCATGGCGGTTCGTACCCGCCAGGATCTCTTCAATATTGATACCCGCATAGACACCCAGCATATCGTCCCGGCATCACGTCTGGTGTCCACCATTACCGGGTTTCCTGTTCAACCCAACAAGGCGATCGTCGGTGCCAATGCTTTTGCCCATGAGTCCGGCATCCATCAGGATGGCGTGCTCAAACATCGCGAAACCTACGAGATCATGCGGGCACAGGACGTAGGCTGGCATACCAATAGCCTGGTTTTAGGTAAGCATTCCGGCCGCAATGCCTTCCGTACGAGACTACTGGAGCTTGGTATCCAGTTTGAAACCGAAGGGGAGTTGAATGAGGCCTTCACCCGCTTCAAGGCACTGGCCGACCTCAAGCATGAGATCTTTGATGAAGATCTGCAGGCGATTGCCAGCGATACCAAGCAAAAGGAAGAAGAAGGCCGCTTCGGTCTGGTCTGCATGCAGGTCTGTTCTGAAACCGGCGTTGTGCCCAAGGCGCATCTGACCATGACCGTGGACGGTAAGGAACACACGGTAGAGGCTGAGGGCAGCGGTCCTGTAGACGCAACTTTCAAGGCCATTGAATCTCTGGTGGATTCCGGGTGTAACCTGCAACTGTATTCGGTCAACAATATTACCAGCGGCACTGATGCTCAGGGGGAAGTCACCGTTCGTCTTGAGCGGGGCGGCCGTATTGTGAACGGCGTTGGATCGGATACCGACATCATTATTGCGTCGGCGAAGGCCTACATTGAAGCTCTGAACCTGATTTCCAGTGGCGGTATTCGCCAACATCCCCAGGTGGCTGATGTTTAAAGCGCCCGAAGGATTGCCATGGAGGGATTCGTGATAGGGAATGAGGCGGAGCGGCAGTTCTATCTGGCGGCGGCAGGCATTCGGATGTGGTATGCCCGCGAGAGTTTGCCTGGTGCGGCGCCAAGCCCCGACTTTGATTTCGGAGTGGAGGACGAGCCGCAATTCCAGCCCGCGTCGGAGATTCCTCAGATTGGGCGTAAATCTGAGCCGCTGTCTGGGGACCAGGGGCGGGAGCGCATTGCTCAGCTCCAGAGCCTGATGGGCAACAAGCCTGAATCCGTGCAGAAGGCGGACAGCGCTGGGCAACAGGCCGCGGACCCAGTGAAAGCTCCACCTGCCACCGAGCCTCGGTCTGAAACTCCAGAAACGGAGCCAGAGGCTTCCCTGCCGGCCTCGGAACCAGTAGAAGGGCAACGGCCGGAGCCCGTGCACCGGGTGTGTCTGACTGCCTGGAAAGGCTCCCGGGTCATGCTCTTGTGCCATATTGCAGAGGACGCCAGTTTTGCCTTGCAGGAAAATCTGGCTCGTAACATATTGCGAAGCATTGGAGAGACCGGGGTGTCTCAATGCAGAGTAGTGCGCTGGCCCTTGTTCAATAACCTGAAAGTGACGCTCAACAGTGAAAGCGATCTTGTCTCAGTCATGGCCTCTGCTTTTGCTGGCGACGCCCCGACAGAAACGCTAATAACGCTGGGGCTTGGCGACGAAACTCAGGCACGGTTGATCGAGCGTGGCCTGGGGCGGGTGCCGGAGATTGCGTTTTCCAGCACCCTCGCATCACTGGCATCAGACCCCTCCCAGAAGCGACTGCTCTGGCAATCGATTCGGGTTCTCGTACCTGGCCGATGAAAGCATTACAGCCTTTTCTCGATGTGCACAACCAGGATGTCCGGGTACGCCCTCTGGTCGAGGCAGACCTGACGGCGGTCATGGAGCTGGAGTGTCAAGGACACTCCCATCCGTGGCCGAAATCGACTTTTCTTGACTGTTTTAAGCCGAATTACAGGCTCTGGGCCGCTGAGCGTAGCGATGAGCTGATTGGCTATGCGGTGGTGACCTATATGGTCGACGAAGCCCACCTGCTGAATATCTGCGTCAGTCCCCGTGTGCGTGGTCAGGGTGTCGGGCGCTGGTTGCTACGGCATCTGATCGCTGTCGCGGTGTCCGATGGCATGGAACAACTGATTCTGGAAGTGCGGGTTAGCAATGATGCCGCCACCCAGCTCTATCTGAGTGAGGGTTTCTCTGAAATCGGCAGAAGGGCCGGCTATTATCCCGATGGCGCTGCACGGGAAGATGCGCTGGTCATGGCACTGCGGTTCACCTGAGGACGGTATAGGCCGTATAATGCTCGGCTTTCATCCATCTCGATTCAGGTCACCACAGTTTATGCCTAACCTTTCCCAGGAAGTGGCCAAGCGCCGCACCTTTGCGATCATCTCGCACCCGGATGCCGGTAAGACCACCATCACAGAGAAGGTGCTGTTGTTCGGCCAGGCCCTGCAGAAGGCGGGAACCGTCAAGGGCAAAAAATCCGGACAGCACGCCAAGTCTGACTGGATGGAGATGGAAAAAGAACGGGGTATTTCCGTCACCACGTCGGTGATGCAGTTTCCCTATGGTGGAAAGCTGGTCAACCTGCTGGATACACCGGGTCACGAAGATTTCTCCGAGGATACCTACCGGACACTGACCGCCGTCGACTCCTGTCTGATGGTGATTGACAGTGCCAAAGGGGTTGAGGAGCGCACCATCAAGCTGATGGAGGTGACCCGCCTGCGTGACACCCCGATCCTTACCTTTATGAACAAGCTGGACCGGGATACCAGGGACCCCATCGAGTTGATGGACGAAGTGGAGGACGTACTGAAGATTGCCTGTGCGCCGATTACCTGGCCCATTGGTATGGGCAAGGGGTTCAAGGGGGTTTACCACCTGCTGCGGGACGAAGTGATTCTTTATCAGTCAGGCCAGGGGCATACCATTCAGGAAAAACGTGTTGTCAAAGGTCTGGACAACCCGGAGCTGGATGAGGCCATCGGCAATTACGCTTCCGACCTTCGTGATGAGATTGAGCTGGTCAAAGGGGCTTCCCATGAATTTGACCAGGAGGCTTTCCTGGCTGGTGAGCTGACCCCGGTGTTTTTCGGAACAGCGCTTGGCAACTTCGGTGTTGATCACATGCTTGATGGTCTGGTGGATTGGGCGCCGGCCCCTCAGCCCCGGGCCACGGATGTGCGCCAGGTGACCCCGACCGAGGATGGCTTTTCCGGCTTTGTCTTCAAGATTCAGGCAAACATGGATCCACAGCACCGGGACCGTATCGCTTTCCTGAGGATCGTGTCAGGTAGTTACAATCAAGGCATGAAGGCCCGGCACGTCCGTATCGGTAAAGATGTTCGGTTCTCCGATGCGCTCACGTTCATGGCTGGTGACCGTGAGCATGCGGAAGAAGCTTTTGCCGGTGACATCATTGGCCTGCATAACCACGGCACCATTCAGTTGGGTGATACCTTTACGGCGGGCGAGGACATGAAGTTTACCGGTATCCCGAACTTCGCCCCTGAGCTGTTCCGGCGCATTCGATTGAAAGATCCGCTGAAAGCCAAGCAATTACAGAAGGGCCTGATCCAGCTTTCCGAGGAGGGTGCAGTTCAGGTCTTCCGTCCGCTGAAGAACAACGATCTGATCGTCGGGGCGGTGGGTGTGCTGCAGTTTGATGTAGTTGTCGCCCGCCTGAAAAGTGAATACAAGGTGGAAGCGGTTTACGAGCCCATCAACGTGGCAACTGCCCGTTGGGTAACCTGTTCCGATGAGCGTAAACTGGACGAATTCCAGCGTAAGAATCAGGACAACGTCGCACTGGATGGCGCAGATCGCCTTGCGTACATCGCGCCGACCATGGTGAACCTGAATCTTGCTCAGGAGCGTTATCCGGATATCCAGTTCCACAAGACCCGGGAGCACTGATTCGCTTCCGGGAGGAGGCCGCCATGCAGTTGGTAGACGCCCATTGCCATTTTGATTTCCCGTTTTTTGACGGGCATCGGGAGACGGTGTTGGCGCAGGCGGCCAGCCTTGGAGTTTGCGCGGTCGTGATTCCGGGGGTCCGGCGGCAGGACTGGCAGCGTGTGGCGAGCATGGCAGATGCAGAGAAGGGTCTCTGGTACTGTCTGGGTATTCACCCCTGGTTTATTCAGGAGCACGGCGCTGACGATCTGGCCGAGCTTGAAAGGTTGCTGTCTTCCGCGCCCCAAGCCTGTGTTGGCCTTGGAGAGTGTGGTCTGGACGCCCTCAAAGGCGATCTGTCTGAGCAGGAACCCTGGTTCGAGGCCCAGATTGATATTGCCCAGCGGCTCGGTCTGGCGCTGGTGATTCACTCCGTCAAGAGCCATGATCTGGTGCACAGTAGTCTGAAACGCGCCGGATGGAACGGGCGGGCATTGGTTCACGGCTTCTCGGGTAGTTATCAGCAGGCGCAAAAGCTGGTTGATCTGGGTTGTTACATTGGCGTGGGTGGCGTGATTACCCACGATCGGGCCCGGAAAACCCGGGATACCATTGCCCGGTTACCGGCGGATGCGCTGGTTCTGGAAACCGATGCGCCGGATATGGCGCCGGCCGGAGTGGCGAAAGGGCAGAATTCGCCCATCCACTTGCCGGAGATTTTTGAAGCCCTGGCAGATCTGCGGAGTGAGCCCCGGGAGTCGCTGGCTGAAATACTGTTGGCCAATACCGCGAAGCTCTACCGAAAAGATCCGCTAACTCTGGTGCCGGGACCATAGGGGATTAACGAAACAGCATAGGTCGGGGTTGGCATTCGATAGGGGTTCGAGTATACTTCGCGCCCTGGCTTTTCAAGGCGATGTCATTATCTCAGCCCCGAATGATGGCAGCGCAACATACAGGTATGAACCTCCTCCGGATGCCTTGCATGTACCGGTGGTGGTTTTTAACGTTTCTTATATAGCGTTCAAGGCGGAATCAATGAAGACTCTGAGTGCGAAACCAGAAACAGTAAAACGTGACTGGTACGTTGTAGACGCAGCCGGCAAGACGCTGGGTCGTCTGTCAACCGAAATCGCCCTTCGTCTGCGGGGCAAGCATAAGCCTGAGTATACCCCTCACGTGGACACTGGCGACTACATCATTGTTATCAATGCCAGCCAGGTGAAGGTTACCGGCAAAAAGGCATCGGCTAAAATGTATTACAGCCATACCGGCTTTCCGGGTGGAATCAAATCCATCAATTTCGAGAAGCTGGTTGACAAGGCTCCCGAGCAAGTCATTCAGAAGGCCGTAAAAGGCATGCTTCCGAAGGGCCCGCTTGGCCGCGCCATGTTCAAGAAGCTGAAAGTGTACGCAGGCGCTGAGCATGCTCATGCCGCCCAGCAGCCCAAAGAACTCGACATCTAACGGAAGGCGAATATGTCTGTAGCACAAAATTACGGTACTGGTCGCCGCAAATCATCCACGGCTCGCGTCTTTATCAAGCCGGGTAGCGGTAACATCTCCATCAACGGTCGCACTATCGAAGATTTCTTCGGTCGTGAAACCCTGCGCATGATTGTTCGTCAGCCGCTGGTGGTTGCCGAATCCGAAGATCGTTTCGATATCGCCATTACCGTAAAGGGTGGCGGCATCAGTGGCCAGGCTGGCGCCATTCGCCACGGTCTGACTCGCGCTCTGATGGACTACGACGAAACTCTGCGTCCGGCACTGCGCAAAGCGGGTTACGTAACCCGTGATGCCCGTAAGGTTGAGCGTAAGAAAGTGGGTCTGCGCAAAGCGCGTAAGCGTCCGCAGTACTCCAAGCGTTAATCGACGTTCAGTCGATTTGGAAAAACCCGGTCTTGTGGCCGGGTTTTTTTATATCTGTACTCCGGAAATATTTTTGATCTGGCGCAGGGATAGGCTCGCCTGCCGACCTTTCCGGCTTGTAAGCGGGGGGTAATTTCATTACCATTTCAGCGCTTATATTTTTGGGTTGTGAAGTCCTTTTCGAAGCGCAGTGCCGGTTTTTCCGCGTCTGTGCCTCGCCTGATGGGAGAAAACCATAATGAGTAATGGCGACGTGAGCCAAGGCCGGCGCCGGTTTCTGATCGGTGCTACGTCCGTGGTAGGTGGTGTCGGCGTCGTCGGTGCAGCCGTTCCTTTCGTAGCGTCCTGGAACCCCAGTGCGAAAGCGGAAGCGGCCGGTGCACCGGTAACCGTCAATATCAGCAAAATCGAACCGGGTCAGCAAATCACCGTTGAGTGGCGAGGTAAGCCTGTTTGGATTATCCGCAGAACGGAAGAAATGCTGGCGAATATCGAGAAGCTCAACGACGCAGTGAAGGACCCGATGTCGGAGGCGCCTCAGCAGCCTTCGTATATCCAGGGGCCCTTGCGCGCGATCAAGCCAGAGTTCGGTGTCTATGTGGGGCTCTGTACCCATCTGGGCTGCGTGCCCTCCTACCGGCCAGAGGTTGCGCCGGCTGATCTGGGTGAAAACTGGCTTGGTGGGTTGTTCTGCCCGTGTCACGGTTCCCGCTATGACATGGCCGGTCGGGTTTATGAGGCTCAACCCGCGCCGCTGAACCTTGAGGTTCCGCCGTACCGGTTTGACGATGATGTGACCATGACCATTGGTCTTGATCCGGAGGCCGCGTGATGCAAAAGCTGATTAACTGGGTAGACGAGCGTCTGCCAATCGTTGAGGCCTGGAACAAGCACCTGGCCAAGTATTACGCGCCGAAGAACTTTAACGTCTGGTATTTCTTCGGTTCACTGGCAATGCTGGTGCTGGTCAACCAGCTAGTGACCGGTATCTGGCTGACTATGAGCTACAACCCGTCTGCCGAGGGGGCGTTTGCCTCGGTGGAATACATCATGCGTGATGTGGAGTGGGGTTGGCTGCTGCGATACCTGCACTCGACCGGCGCATCTGCGTTCTTCGTTGTGGTGTATCTGCACATGTTCCGTGGTCTCATGTACGGTTCCTACCAGAAGCCGCGGGAATTGATCTGGATTTTCGGTATGCTGATCTACCTGGTGCTGATGGCAGAAGCCTTCATGGGCTACCTGCTGCCCTGGGGCCAGATGTCATACTGGGGTGCCCAGGTAATCGTTAACCTGTTTGGTGCGATTCCGGTCATCGGTGAAGATCTGTCTCTGTGGATTCGCGGTGACTATCTGATCTCCGGTATCACGCTGAACCGTTTCTTTGCCCTGCACGTGGTTGCTCTGCCAATCGTTCTGCTGGGTCTGGTTGTTCTTCACATCCTGGCGCTGCACGAAGTGGGTTCTAACAACCCCGACGGCATCGACATCAAGAAGAACAAGGATGAAAACGGTATTCCGAAAGACGGTATTCCGTTCCACCCGTATTACACCGTTCACGATCTGCTGGGCGTGGGTGTGTTTTTCTTCATCTTCTTCATCGTTGTCTTCTTCTTCCCGGAGATGGGCGGTCTGTTCCTGGAAAAGCCGAACTTTGAACCGGCCAACGCCCTGAAGACGCCAGCGCACATTGCGCCTGTCTGGTACTTCACGCCGTTTTACGCGATGTTGCGGGCGGTGACGGTAGACTTTATGGGGCTGCCGGCGAAGTTCTGGGGTGTCGTGGTCATGGGTGGTGCGATTGCGATTCTGTTCGTGTTGCCGTGGCTTGACAGAAGTCCTGTCCGCTCAATCCGCTACAAGGGCTGGTTGAGCAAGATTGCCTTGGCAATCTTTGCGGTGAGCTTCGTAATCCTTGGCTACCTTGGACTGGTTCCCGCAACAGAAGGTCGCACGACTGTCGCTCAGATTCTGACAGTGTTGTACTTCCTCTACTTCATTCTGATGCCGTTCTACACGCGCATGGAGAACACCAAGCCAGTTCCAGAGAGGGTGACAGGATAATGAAAAAGCTGATTGTTGGTCTTTTCATCGCACTCCTGCCAGCGCTTGGCCTGGCGGCTGGTGCCGCGGTTCCTCTTGATCATATGGAGCCGGATCATACGGACAAGGCGTCTCTGCAGCGCGGTGCTGCCTTGTTCACCAACTACTGCATGGGGTGTCACTCCATGGAGTACGCCCGCTACAAGCGTGTTGCGGATGATCTGGAGATCCCTGTCGAGCTTTACGAGGAAAACCTGATCTTTACCGGTGCCAAGATCGGTGAGCTCATGAAGAACTCCATGAGCAAGGATATGGCCGCCGGCTGGTTCGGTGCGCCGCCACCCGATCTTACGCTTGAAACCCGTCTGCGTGGTGAGTCCTGGGTTTATTCATACCTTCGGGGCTTCTACAAGGACGATTCCCGGCCACTGGGCGTAAACAACGTGGTGTTCGATAACGTTGGTATGCCTCACATTCTGGTCGAGATGCAGGGCCTGTGCGCCGTGAAGCCGAACATTGGTGTCGGGGCGTCTGTCGAGCCGTTGAGCGGTAACGTCAATAACGCAGACGCTTGCCCGGATTACGCAATGGAAGGCTCGATGTCCGGTGCGGAGTTTGATCAGGCCATGTGGGATCTGACCAACTTCATGTCCTACATGGGCGACCCGGTCAAGGTGGAGCGCGAGCGTCTCGGTATCTTCGTGCTGATCTTTGTGGCGATCTTCTTTGTCTTCGCGTACCTGCTCAACCGCGAGTACTGGAAAGACGTACACTAAGATTTAGGGTATAATCCCGTGTCCTTGATTCCAGCGAGTCTTTAAGGCTCGCTGGATTTTTGCGTTTTGCATTGTTTCGATTTTTAGAATCGTGAGGTAGCTATATGGGCGTTGTGACCAAGCGGTCATCAATGACTTTTTTCTCGGATCCCGCAAGCCACTACAGTCACCGGGTGCGTATAGTCCTGGCTGAGAAAGGTGTCACTGTTGATATCGTGGATGTGGATCCGGACAACCCGCCGGCGGAACTGGCGGATATGAATCCGTACAACGCCCTGCCAACCCTGGTAGATCGGGACCTGGTTCTGTACGAGCCCAACATCATGATGGAGTATCTGGATGAGCGTTTTCCTCATCCGCCGCTGCTGCCGGTTTACCCCGTTGCCCGGGCTAATAGCCGCCTGATGATTCACCGCATCCAGAAAGACTGGTGCGGACTGGTTGATCAGATCCTGGCGCAGCCGGGGGCCAAGGCCAGCGATGCCGCTCGCAAGGAACTCAAGGAAAGCCTTCTGGCCACGGCACCTTTGTTTGCCGAAATGCCGTTCTTCCTGTCGGAAGAGTTCACCATCGTGGACTGTTGTATTGCGCCGATCCTGTGGCGTTTGCCGGCTCTGGGTATTGAGCTGAATGAAAAGCAGGCCAAGCCTTTGCAGAAGTACATGGAGAGCATCTTTGCCAGAGAAGGCTTCAAGGCAAGCCTTTCGGATCTGGAAGAAGATATTCGCAGCTGATTGTCAGCGCCCGTATTTCAGGGCAGGAGTTAAGCAGTGTCTGACATGACTATCGCCATGACATCCAGTCGTCCCTACCTGGTCCGTGCGTTGAACGAATGGATCCTCGATAACGACTGTACCCCGTATATCGTGGTGGATGCCGGCATTCAGGGTGTTCAGGTGCCTACTGAGCACGTTGCCAACGGCCAGATTGTGCTCAATATCAGCCCCGGCGCCGTGCGCGGACTGGTGATTGGCAATGGTGCGCTGGAATTCAGCGCTCGTTTCGGTGGTGTGCCGATGCAGGTTTTCATACCGTTGCAAGCGGTTATGGCCATCTATGCCAAGGAGAACGGCGAGGGCATGGTGTTTGGCAGTGAGCCTGGCTCTCCCGATCCGGAGGGTGGAGGTGAGCCCAAGTCGTCACGGCGAGCGGAAGACCGCCCGAATGGCAGGCCAACCCTGAAAGTGGTCAAGTAATAAAAAAGCCGGCGATGCCGGCTTTTTTATTAGCCTCCGAAAAGCTTGTGGTCAATCAGGTCGCAGAAGGCGTTGATGATGACCAGCAGTAAGGGCGTGGCCTCGCTTGGCGGCAAATCGTTTAGTGCGATTTCATGGTCTTCAGGGTGCATCAGGGAAGTGATGTCGGATTTTTCCCTTGCGCTCAGCACCACAATCCTCATTTCCCGGTCGTGGGCAGCCTGGATGGCCTGGATCAGGTTTGCCTTGTGGCCGTCATCCACGATCACAAACAGAAGGTCGCCGGGCTTGCCAATGGCTCTGACCTGACGAGAGAAGGTGTCGTTAAATCGATTGTCACGGCAGATAGCGGAATAAGTGGTGGCGTCCGCCCCAAGGTTGATTGCCGGTAGTGCGGGGCGGTCCTGGTCAAAGCGGGACAATAATGCCGTGCAGAAATACTGGGCCAGTACGTTGGCGTTGCCATTGGCGCAGGTAATGATCTTGCCATCCTGGAGCAGGGCGTCAACAAATGCCTGCGCTACCTGCTCAATGGCGGGACCAGCGGTGCTTGCCGCCTGCGCTGTGTGCTCCATATGGCTGGCGAACCACTGGTTGATTCTCTGTTCGGTGTCGGTCATGGTTTCTGGTCAGTCTGCCTGAATTGCGTTTTTGATCCATTGTATACGGTACTTGCTGGAGTGGCCTGGTGTGATGCCGATAACATCGATCCGGCTGACCCGGTCCCAGAGCCCGTGGCGGTGCAGGTAGAATGAGGCTGCACGCACCAGGCGCTGCTGCTTCACCGCGGACACCGAGCTTATCGGATCCACCAGCGCACCATCAGCGCGGAAGCGAACTTCAAAGAACACCAGTGCTTCGGCATCCATTCCAATAAGATCGATCTCGCCGCCACGATTGTGCACGTTCCGCTCAATAATCCGGATGCCTCTGCTTTCCAGATACCGCGCGGCGACACCTTCGTAATGCTGTCCGAGTTTTCTGGAGCCTTCCCTGGCCATCGGTTATCAGTTGTTTGCAGTCGGGGCGGGTTCACTTTCCCGGGGAACCGTCGGAGAAAGCAGTTTGGGTGTTCCCCCCTGGAATTGTGCCCAGCGTTGTTCGCGATGAATGCTGCCGTCAGGATCCATGGTCAGAATGCCGGTTTGCCCTTCAATGGCGGCATCTTCAACCTGGCGTAGAAGCGGCAAGCGCTTGCTCAGTTGCCAGGCGTCGGCGCCCATGGCGAAAAGGCGCCCCAGTTGCCCGGTGGTGCCACTCAGATACTGGCGCGATTCTTCCCGCAGGGGATTCGTCTCGGCCAATACCCAAGGGATGTCCGTAAAGAAGACCCGGTCAATATCTCGGTCCCGGCCCGGATTCGGCGTACCCTCGTACACGATGGAAGGTGAGTATACCGGCAGATCACCGCCATAGTAGAAGGCGAACAGCGGCTTGAACTGGCGGGCAACCGTGGGTGCGGCAACCAGCACGATGCCTTGGGCATCCTGACGGCGGCGAGGTTCAAATTCCACATTCAGGCCAATTGTTCGCTCCACCTGAATGGCCCGCTGGCGGGATGCAGTGATGCCCAGCAGGTCAGCTGTCACCGAGCGAAGGTTGTCTTCCGGGAAAAAGCGTTCGATGTCGAGCGCTCGCAACCCGAGCTGGTCCATCCTCGCTCGCAGGGCGGCTTCAACCCGGTCTCCCCATTCGCCGTGGGGAATCAGTACGAGAACCTGTTCGATGTTCTCGGCATCGAGTCTGTCGGCGATCTGTCGCGCCTCGTCTTCGGCAGATAGCCCGAACTGATAAAGGCCGTCCGGGATACGGGCATCCGGGCCAAGGTAGTTCAGGCCCAGTGCCGGAATCGGCAGCGTGTTCATGTTAGCTAGCTGGGACAGTGCTTCCTTGTCCAGCGGGCCAACAATCAAATCAATGTCGCTATTGGAGAGTTCCTCGTAGAGCTCGGAAAAAGAGCCGGTGGAGGTGTCGATGACCCGAATATCGGTTTTACTGCGGTCCGTGGTCTCATCCTGATAATAGGCGGCCAGGAAACCGTCGCGAATCGCTTTGCCGGCGCTGGCGAGGGCACCTTGAAGCGGAACCGCCAATGCCAGTTTCTCCGGCCGGCTTGCCGCAAGTTCAGCCAGCAGGGCGAGATCCATGGGGAGCACCTGTGCTGCGGGGTGTCCGGGCCAGTTATTCTGCCATTGCCGGATCAGGCGCCCCTGATCATCCAGGCTGGCCCCCTTGGTGCGAAGGCGCAGAGCGAGCTCAAGCCATCCTTGAACCTCGAATCCGAGAGCGTTGTTGGAGGCGGATTGCAGGGTTGAGCGATTGATGGGCTTGAGCAATTGCCAAATGCGATTATGCACCTCCTGCGGGGAAGTGCTGGAGTCGGTCTGGCTGAGCAGGATCAACGTCAGTGCCCCGTCCAAAGGTTGTCCGGCCAGCTCATAGGTCCGGGCCTGCAGCATGGCTGCCCGGGACATTAACTCCGCGGGGTAGGAAAGAAAGCTTTCTGGGGTGCTATCTGTGGCGAGCTGCTCAGCCCATTGGCCGTCCTGTAACTCGCTGGCACTGGCCATGGACAATAGTAAGCGTTGTCTGGCGATGTCCTCCGGAGCATTTTCCAGAGCGGGGGCCTGGAGAATGACTCGGGCATCTTCGTGGCGGCCTTGATCCTGGAATCGGCTGGCCACCCTTAATAGATAGCGTTGGCCAACCACCGGATCACGTTCATCGCTGGCCAGTGACAGTGCCTGCTCCGGGCTTTGTGCCATATGTTCATCGAGATTGACGGTGGCGCAGCCGCCCAGATAGAACAGAACGAGGGTGATCAGGGCCAGAATTGGGCTGTGACGGAAGCGATTTGTCATGGCGGGCTCGGTACTCTCTGAATCGTTGGGCTTGTGGTGCCGCGTTTTAGCTGGCAAGTTTACCAGCTCCCGGCGCATTTCACATGACGGGACAGTCATGGGCCGGAAATAGCGGCGCCGCGGTTCACTTCAGTGGAGTTTATTATGTCCAGTTCTGTAGCAAGCGTTGTCGATGGTCGGCTTTCAATTGTTGCCACGCCCATCGGTAATCTGGCCGATCTTTCTGATCGTGCCCGGCAGGTGCTCGCTGCGGCGGATTTGGTCGCTGCGGAGGATACCCGTCACAGCTCGCGCCTGTTACAGCACCTGGGCCTGAGCAAGCCTTTGCTGGCGCTACACGATCATAATGAGAGGGATCGCGTTGGCAGAATCCTCTCTGCCCTTGCTGAAGGGCAGCAAGTGGCGCTGATTTCCGATGCCGGCACCCCGTTGATCTCCGATCCCGGGTACATCCTGGTACGTGAAGCCAGAAGGGCGGGCTTTCCGGTTTCCCCTATCCCCGGTCCGTGTGCGCTGGTTGCGGCATTGTCGGCGGCAGGTTTACCGACGGATCGTTTTCTTTTCGCAGGTTTTTTGCCGGCTAAACGGGCGGGTAGACGTTCAGCGCTCGCGGAATTGCGTGAACAGACTGCCACTCTGGTGTTCTACGAATCCCCCCATCGAATTCTGGACCTGATGCAGGATCTGGTTGATGAGTTTGGCGATGATCGGGAGTGTGTGCTCGGTCGAGAGCTGACCAAAACCTTTGAAACTTTCTACACTGGGACGGTTAAAGAGGTATTGGCGGAGTTGGAGGCCGACCCGCATGGCAGTCGGGGCGAATTCGTGGTGATGGTCCGGGGTAACGATGTCGTGGCCGGTTCGTCGCTCGATCTGGATGCCGATAAGCTGTTAAAGCTGCTTGTTGCAGAGATGCCGGTCAAAAAGGCAGCGAAAATCGTCGCGGAAGTCAGCGGCATCGGAAAAAATGAACTGTATCAGCGAGCGCTGCAGCTAAAGGGCGATTAAGCCTTGCATGCCTGCCCGCACGCGGGTATTGTCAGCGCCGAGCTCGCCAGACAGTCGCCGCCGGTTGATCCGGGGGAGGAAAGTCCGGGCTCCGCAGGGCAAGGTGCCAGGTAACGCCTGGGCGGCGTGAGCCGACGGAAAGTGCAACAGAAAGTATACCGCCTAAGCGCTTTCGGGCGCCGGTAAGGTTGAAATGGTGCGGTAAGAGCGCACCGCGTGGCTGGCAACAGTCCACGGCGATGGTAAACCCCACCTGGAGCAAGACCAAATAGGAATCCAATGGCGTGGCCCGCGCTGGATTCGGGTAGGTTGCTTGAGGCCTGTGGTGACGCAGGCCCTAGATGAATGACTGTCCAAGACAGAACCCGGCTTATCGGCGAGCTCGCCTCTTTTCCCGATTATTCGGATGTGATCCGCATCCTTCTCACAAGTTACCTTTTATAGCCAAAAAATCTTAAACCTGAAGTTGGCTATCTAAAGGTGTCTGCAGGTATTTGTTTTTTATCCTTTTCTTTACGTCTTTTTAACGCTTCGTTCCGTTTCTGCTTTGTAACCTCTTGTCGTTAAAGGAACTTTCCTGTGTGTGGTGCCTGTCGCGGCGCTTGCATTGTTATTTGCGTGTTTCTATAGTGTGCGGGAGTGGGAAAAAGTGGTTTTTGGTGGAATTTTGTGGAAATGAAAACCTCGGACTAGACGTTAATGAGCAATTTTCTTGGCAGTCATGCCATCAATATGGACGCGAAGGGTCGCCTGGCGATCCCGACAAAGGTGCGTGAAGAGCTCGCGCAGCTTTGCGGTGGCCGTATTGTATTGACAGCCAACGCCGATGAGGAGAAATGCTTGTTGCTCTATCCCGAGCCGGAATGGGAAGTGCTGCGCCCGAAAATCGAGGCGCTGCCCAACATGAACAAGGCTGCCAAGCGCCTGCAGCGCCTCATTCTGGGTAACGCTGCCCTTATGGAGCTGGATGGGTCCGGCCGGATTCTGGTACCGCAGACCCTCAGAAATCACGCCAATCTTGAAAAACGGCTGATGTTGGTCGGGCTTGGCAAGAAGTATGAGCTGTGGAGTGAGGAAAGCTGGAATGCTTACCTTGATGCCTCCGCAGCCGACGAGGAAATGCCGCCGGAAATGGAGGCGCTGTCGCTATGACCGCACGCCAGGACGATCAGGCCAATGAAGGCTATCAGCATCGCTCGGTACTGCTGGATGCAGCGGTCGACTATCTGGTTACAGATGAAAGTGGCCGTTTTGTCGACGCCACGTTTGGCCGGGGCGGTCATAGTCGTCTGATTCTCGGCAAGCTCGGTCAGGATGGTCAGCTCCTGGGTATTGATAAAGACCCGGAAGCTATTGCCGTCGCCAGAGAGCTGGCATCTGAGGATTCCCGGTTTCAGTGGTACCACGGCTCGTTTGCCGAACTGGATCTTGTGCTTGAACGTCAGGGTTGGTCACAGGTTGATGGTGTGTTGATGGATCTTGGGGTGTCTTCGCCACAACTGGATGATGCTTCCCGCGGTTTTTCGTTCATGCGGGACGGTCCATTGGATATGCGAATGAATCCGCAGCAGCAGCCGAGTGCTGCCCAGTGGCTGGCCGAGGCTGATGAGCGGGAAATCGCAGATGTGATCTGGCGATACGGCGAGGAGCGGTTTTCTCGCCGTATCGCTCGTCTTGTCGTGGAGCGGCGTCAGGAGCAGCCAATTGAAACCACGCGGCAGCTGGCGGAGTTGGTTGCGGAGGCCGTGCCGAAGAAAGAGAAGCACAAGCACCCCGCCACCCGGGCTTTTCAGGCTATCCGGATTTTTATCAACCGGGAGCTCGAGGACCTGGAAGCCGGTCTGGCCGCGGCAGTTGATCGCCTGGCTCCCGGTGGGCGCCTGGTGGTGATCAGCTTTCACTCTCTGGAGGATCGTCTGGTCAAGCGCTTTATGCGTGATCTGGCGCGGGGGCCAAAGCTGCCGAAGGGGATACCGGTCACGGCGGAGCAGGAAGAATCCGGGTTTCAGCTGATTGGTAAAGCCAGCAAGGCCAATGAGCAGGAAATTACTGAAAACGTCAGGGCTCGCAGCGCGGTCATGCGAGTGCTTGAACGTAAAGCGAATTAATCGAAAACGCAGGGGAGCGCGACGCCATGGGCGCGGTAGCGATTGAGCAACCAGTAAAAACCAACAGGATAAACAAACAGCGGGTTCGCGAGGGTGTTGCGACAGCCGTTCGTTTGTCCCGTCAGGTGTTTGATGCAACACGGGAAAGTCGGGTTCTGGTTACTCTGGTGTTGGTGGCGGTACTGACGCTGTCGTCCATCGGGGTGGTGGTCAGTGCCCATGAGAACCGCGAGCTGTTCAATACGTTGTCGGGTCTGCAGGAGCAGCGCGATGCTTATCAGCGTGAGTGGAGTCAACTGTTGCTGGAGCAGAGTGCTTTGAGCGCTCACGGGCGGGTCGAGAAACTCGCTGCTGAGCGCTTCAATATGGTGGTGCCCGGGCGGCAGGACATTGTACTCGTGCCTTTGATGTCACCGCTGGCAGCGAACTAAAACCAACAATAACCATCCGGGGTAACTGAAGTGTCCGGTCAGGGAACGCACACAAACAGCTGGAAGCAGAGGCTGGTGACAGGCTTGAAAGCCTGGCGCTTCGGCTCTGTGCTGGGCGTTTTTCTGCTGGTTGTGGCCGGCATTGGATGGCGGTTGGTGGATCTTCATGTGGTGGATAATGACTTCCTGCGCAAGCAGGGAGATGTCAGAACCATCCGCGTTGAATCTATCGATGCCCATCGAGGCGTGGTGACGGATCGTCATGGCGAGCCTTTGGCCGTCAGTACGCCAGTTCAGACCGTGTGGGCAAATCCTTCCGAAACCGATCCCGAAGATCCCCAACTGGCGGCGCTTGCCCGAATTCTTGGGTTGTCTGAGGGCGCGCTGCGGGAGCGATTGCGCCAGTATGCTGGCCGCGAATTTATCTACCTGCGCCGCAAAGTGCAGCCCTCAATGGCGCGTGAAGCGCTGGCTCTAGGTGTCGGTGGTATCTATGCCCGGCAGGAATATCGTCGTTATTACCCGGCGGGAGAAGTCACCGCTCATGTGGTCGGGTTTACTGATATCGATGAGCATGGCCAGGAAGGTATCGAGTTAGCCTACAACAAATGGTTGACCGGTGAGCCGGGCCAGAAGCGGGTGCTCAAGGATAACCGTGGGCGCGTGATCAAAGATCTGATGCTTATCCGCGATGCCCGGCCCGGGAAAGACCTGGAACTGAGTATTGATCTCCGGCTGCAGTATCTGGCCTATCGGGAGCTCAAGGCGGTGGTCGGTGCTCACAAGGCTCGCGGCGGCACGCTGGTGATGCTGGACGTCGACACCGGTGAGGTGCTGGCCATGGTCAATCAAGGTTCCTACAACCCGAATGACCGGTCACAGCTTGCCGCGGAAAACCTGCGCAACAAGGCCATTACAGATCTGTTCGAGCCCGGCTCAACCATGAAGCCGCTGACGATAGCGGCCGCTCTGGAGTCCGGGGAATACACGGTTAACAGCACCATTGATACTTCCCCGGGCTTTCGGAGGTTTGGTCGTTTCACCATTCGGGATCATCGCAATTACGGGGTGCTGGATCTGACGGAGATTATTGTCAAGTCCAGCAACGTCGGGGTGAGCAACATCGCAACGGATCTGGGTGGCGATACTCTGAGAAACCTCTATGCCCGCCTGGGCCTCGGCCAGGCAACTGGTATCGGCTTCCCTGGGGAAGCCGTTGGTGTTTTGCCGGCCCCCCCGAAATGGCGGCCGGTAGAAGAGTCCACCTTGTCTTATGGCTACGGCATGAGCGTTAACGCCTTGCAACTGGCACAGGCGTATATGGTTATTGCCAATGGTGGAATTCGTTACCCCCTCAGCCTGATGAGGCAGGAGCAGAGGCCGCAGGGGCAACGTGTACTGTCTGAACAGGTGACAAGGGCCGTGCGGGACATGCTCAAACAGGCGGTTGCCCGTGGTACTGGCAAGCGCGCCCAGCCCGGGCTGTATGCGGCTGGAGGCAAAACCGGGACCGTTCACCTAGTGGGAGCGAACGGGTACGAAGACAGTCAATATAAGGCCATCTTTGCCGGTATGGCACCGATTGATGACCCCAGAATTGTAACCGTTGTGGCCGTGGATGCGCCGCAGGCCGGAGAATATTACGGCGGAGAAGTTGCCGCGCCGGTATTCGCCCGGGTGATGGGTGACGCGCTGCGACTGCTGAATGTGAAGCCTGAACTGGAAGTCAGTGAAACACGCGTTTCGCAAGTAACTTCCGGAGGGAGAGGGTAAGCCATGTGCATCACATCCATCAGCACCTTGCTTCAGGGCATTATTGAGGTGCCATCGGTCTTCGATGTCACTATCCACGGACTGAAGACGGATAGCCGGAAAGTGCAGCCCGGTGACGCCTTTATTGCTCTGGCCGGGGCACGAACGCCCGCAGAGCACTATATGGATCAGGCCATCAGCGCCGGTGCCACGGCTATTCTGCTTGAGTCCGAGCAGGAGCGGCAGTGCCATGAGCGCCACGGCGCGTTAATTGTGCCCGTGGTTGGTCTGCGCGCCCGTCTGGGCCGAATTGCTGATCGCTTCTTCGAGCATCCCTCGCGCCATCTGAGAGTGATCGGGGTTACCGGCACCAATGGCAAGACGTCGGTGACCCAATACATCTCCCAGTTGTTACGGGAAACCGGCACGCCCTGCGGGCTGCTGGGTACCCTGGGTTATGGCATGCCGGGCAGTATCGAGTCGGCCACGCATACCACGCCGGATGTGGTCCAGGTGAACCGGGTATTGAACCGCATACGCAATGAGGGTGGTCGGGCTGCAGTAATGGAAGTGTCGTCGCACGCTCTGGATCAGGGGCGGGTTGATAACCTGACTATGACCGGTGCGGTGTTCACCAACCTCACGCGTGATCACCTGGATTACCACGGTTCCATGGAAGCCTATGGTGAGGCCAAGGCCAAGCTGTTCCTGCGGGAAGAACTGCACTTCTCAGTGATCAATTTTGACGATCCGTTTGGCCGGCAGCTTTACGGTCAGCTTGAGGGCCAGTGTGACCGCGTTCGTTATAGTCTGCATGAAGCCCAGATGGAACTCTGGTTGAAGGAATTTACGCCCACGGCCTCAGGGTTCCGTGCCAGGGTCGATGGGCAATGGGGCGAGTTTGATCTTACTGTCCCCCTGTTAGGGAGTTTCAATGCCAGCAATGTTCTGGCAGCCCTGGCTACCGTACTGACGCTTGGCGTACCGGTTGAGCGGGCGGTGTCCGTTGTCAGGGAGCTGTCACCGCCCCCTGGGCGTCTTGAACGATTCACCGGCTCAACCGGCAAACATGTGGTGGTGGACTACGCCCACACGTCTGATGCCCTGGCCAATGCCCTTGAAGCATTGCGGCCCCACACCCGGGGCAGGCTGATCTGTGTGTTCGGTTGCGGTGGCGACCGGGACCCCGGCAAGCGGCCTGAAATGGCGAAAGAAGCGGAAAAGCGGGCGGATTACGTCATCGTAACCGACGACAACCCGCGTACCGAGCAGCCTGAACGGATTGTCAGCGACATTTCTGCTGGTTTCACTCAGGCTGGTCGCTGGCAGGTGATTCACGACCGCGCTCAGGCAATTGCCGAGGCATTGGGTATGGCCAATGAGGATGATCTGGTGCTGATTGCAGGTAAAGGTCATGAAGCCTATCAGGAGATCCGGGGCCAGAAGTTGCCGTTCAGCGACGCCGAGCAGGTACGCCATCTATTGAACCTGAATGGAGGTGTGGCATGATGCGCGCCTTTTCGCTGGCGGAAGCTCGCGAGTGGCTTCAGGCCACCCTGGCAGGAGCGCGCACTGATGCGGGTGAACTCTGGTTTGATGGCGTCTCCACCGATACCCGATCGGTTGGAGATGGGCAGCTGTTTGTTGCTCTGCGCGGTGAGCGGTTTGATGGTCATGAATTCCTTGGCCAGGCCCTGAAACAGGGCGCAGTCGCCGCAGTAGTGGACACCGAGATCACCGATGTTGCCATTCCGCAACTGGTCGTTAGCGATACGGTTCAGGCATTGGCCGATCTGGCCAGCGGCAATCGCAGCGAAAGCGCGGCCCGGCTGGTGGCGATTACCGGCAGCAGTGGCAAAACCACGGTTCGTGAAATGACCGGGGCTATTCTCGCCGGCATGGGGCCGACCTTGGTGACTGAAGGTAATCTCAATAATCACATTGGTGTTCCGCTGACCCTGTTTCGGCTGACGCCGGATCACCAGTTCGGTGCCATCGAGCTGGGGGCCAGTGGTCTTGGCGAAATTGCCCACACGGTGTCAATTACCCGGCCGCAGGTTGCGATTCTGACCAATGCAGGTCAGGCGCACCTGGAGGGTTTTGGCAGTTACCAGAATATTGTTCTGGCCAAAGGCGAGATTATTGATGGCGTGCCGGCAGATGGAGCCGTCGTGCTGAACCGGGACGATCCCGCCTTCGATCAGTGGCATGCCCGTGCGGGCCAACGGCGGGTGCTGGGTGTTTCCCGGATGTGTCACCCGGCCGCGGATTACCGCGCGGAGGCGATCATGGCCACTGACCAGGGGTTTGAATTCCTGGTGCTGGGGCCAGACAGCTGGCGCTGTCATCTGGTGCTGGGGTTGCCCGGTGAACACAACATCACCAATGCTCTGCTGGCTCTCGCGGCCTGCAGGGAACTGGGAGCGACGGATCAGCAGGTTCAGTCCGGGCTCATGCAGGTGCAAGCGGTGAAGGGGCGTCTCCAGGTGCTCAAGCCGGCCCCGGATCTGACCCTGATTGACGACAGTTACAACGCCAATCCGGCATCCATGAAGGCGGCGCTGGATGTGCTGGCGTCGTACCCGGCGCCCCGGGTGGCAGTACTCGGCGCCATGGCAGAGCTGGGCGATGAGGCGCACGAGTTGCACCGGCAGGTGGGTGAACATGCCCGTGCCCGAGGAATCGAGAAGCTTATGGTGGTGGGAGCCGGGGGTAACGGCTACGGCACCGGATTTGGTGACGAGACAGAGTTTTTCCCGAGTCATGAGCAGGCGGTGAGCGCCGTTGTGGCGGACCGGAATGGTGCTATGACGGTCCTGGTGAAAGGTTCTCGTAGTTCCGCCATGGATCGCGTGGTGGAGGGAATTCAGAAAAAGGTGAAGAACCCATGCTGCTCTGGCTGACAGAGATACTATCGCAATACTTTTCGTCGCTGACGGTGTTTCAGTATCTGACACTGCGGGCGATTCTGGGCATTCTTACGGCGCTGCTGATCTCGCTGGTGATCGGTCCGGTGATGATTCGCAAGCTGAGTCAGTACCAGATCGGCCAGGCCGTGCGTGATGACGGCCCCCAGACTCACCTGAGCAAGGCTGGTACTCCGACGATGGGCGGCGCCCTGATTCTGGTGGCCATCGCCATTTCCACCTTGCTGTGGGCGGATCTGACCAATCGTTATGTCTGGGTGGTTTTGCTGGTTACCCTGCTGTTCGGTGCCATTGGCTGGGTGGATGACTACCGCAAGGTTGTGGAACGCAACCCCCGGGGCCTGCCGGCACGCTGGAAATACTTCTGGCAGTCGGTGATCGGGGCCACGGCCGCGATCGTGCTTTATGTCACGGCTTCAATGCCCCAGGAAACCTCGCTTTATTTGCCGTTCCTGAAAAATGTCTCGCTGACCCTGGGACCGGTGCTGTTCATTCTGCTGACCTACTTCGTGATTGTCGGTAGCAGTAACGCGGTAAACCTGACAGACGGTCTGGATGGTCTGGCCATCATGCCAACCGTCATGGTGGCGGGAGCTCTGGCCATCTTTGCTTACCTCTCGGGCCATGCCCAGTTCGCCAATTACCTGCTGATTCCACATCTGCCCGGAACCGGTGAGCTGATCATTTTCTGCGGAGCCCTGGTGGGTGCAGGTCTCGGGTTCCTGTGGTTCAACACTTACCCGGCTCAGGTATTCATGGGCGATGTCGGTGCCCTTGCCCTGGGAGCCGCCCTGGGCACAGTGGCCGTCATCGTACGGCAGGAAATTGTGTTGTTCATCATGGGCGGCGTGTTCGTGATGGAAACCATTTCTGTGATTCTGCAGGTGGCCTCATTCCGGCTCACGGGTCGGCGGATCTTCCGGATGGCGCCGCTGCACCATCATTTTGAATTGAAAGGCTGGCCCGAGCCACGAGTCATTGTCCGGTTCTGGGTTATCACTGTTGTTCTCGTTCTGATTGGCCTGGCCAGTCTGAAAATCCGATAGGAAATTGCTACGGCTATGAGTGTCATTGTTTCGGATCGTCGCGCGTTAATCGTAGGGCTCGGTAAGACCGGGCTTTCCTGCGTGCGTTACCTGTCCGGGCAGGGGCGTGAGATTGCTGTGGCTGATAGTCGCCTTCAGCCTCCAGGCCTGGATGAGCTGAAGGCCGGTTGGCCAGACGTCCCGGTTTACCTGGGCGAGTTTGATGAGGACCTGTTTGCCGGTTTCAATGAGCTGGTCGTCAGCCCGGGAATCAGTATTGCAGAGCCGGCGATTGCCGGTGCGGCGGCCAGGGGCGCCCGGATTCGCGGCGACATCGATTTATTCGCCGATGCGGCCGACGCGCCGATCATTGCCATCACCGGCTCTAACGGCAAAACCACGGTAACAACCCTGGTCGGGGAAATGGCACGAGCTGCGGGCCGCAATGTGCAGGTGGGCGGCAATATCGGTACGCCCGCGCTGGATTTGCTGGACCAGGGTGCGGATCTATATGTGCTGGAGCTGTCGAGTTTTCAGCTGGAGACCACTGAAGAACTCGGGGCGCTGGCGGCCACTGTGTTGAATGTCAGCGATGATCACATGGACCGGTACCCGGACAAGATGGCGTATTTCCAGGCCAAGCAACGGATCTACCGTGGCTGCAAAAATGCCATCGTGAACCTCGACGATGCGCTGAGCACGCCCATGGCTCGGGATACCCTGAGGTTTCTGTGTTTTGGCTTTAACCGGGTGAATCCGGAGACCTTCAGCACCCGGGATGATGACCAGGGCACCTGGATTACCTGGGGCCTGGATAACCTTTTGCTGGCCAGTGAACTCCAGTTGATGGGCAGGCATAACATCAGCAACGTGATGGCCGCCCTGGCGCTGGGGCATGCGGCTGGCCTGGCCATGGAGCCGATGCTGGAGGTGGCCCGCAGCTTCCGGGGGCTGCCCCATCGCTGTGAATTCGTCCGCAACCTGAATGGCGTGGATTACATCAATGATTCCAAAGGTACCAATGTTGGTGCCACGGTAGCCGCCATTGAAAGCCTGGTGCCGGATTCAGGCAAGGTGATCCTGATCGCAGGCGGAGATGGCAAAGGCGCGGATTTTCAGCCGCTCGCAGAGCCGGTGGCCGCATGCTGTCGTGCCTTGGTGCTGATTGGACGCGATGCCGGCAAGATATCCGAGGCGGTAGGCGTGTCAGTGCCGCAGTATCGCGCAACGTCACTGCAAGAGGCGGTCAGCCTTGCCCGCCAGGCGGCTGAGCCGGGCGATCGGGTGCTGTTGTCTCCAGCCTGTGCCAGCTTTGACATGTTCCAGGATTACAACGATCGCGGCGAGCAGTTCCGCGCTTTGGTGGAGGGGCTGTGATGCAGGCAGGCGTCAGCGTTCCTCATTATCAGGGTATGGCGGGTGAGTTGCAGCCGCTGCCGGTGCTGATTATTACCTCCGTGGCCTTGCTGGTGACTGGTGTGGTGATGATTTCGTCAGCGTCGATGGACATGGCGGCCGCCACGTTGGGCAACAGTTACCACTACGTTATTCGCCAGATCCTGTTCGCCGGTCTTGGCTGTGCCACGGCTCTTGTTGCTGTCAACGTGCCGGTATCCTGGTGGGAGCGCAGCGGATGGCTGCTGCTGGGCATTGGCCTTCTGGTATTGGTGCTGGTACTGACGCCGCTCGGCCGCACGGTTAATGGTTCTACCCGGTGGATTCCCATGGGGCTGTTCAATGTTCAGGTGTCTGAAGTCGCCAAGCTCTGCCTCATAGCCTACCTGGCCGGTTATGTGGTCCGTCGGCGGGAAGAACTGCTCCATACCTGGCCGGGCTTCCTGAAACCCCTGGGAGTTTTGGGCGTGGCATCGGTGTTGCTGGTTATCCAGCCCGACTTCGGCGCAACGGTGGTGCTGGTGACGGCGGCGGCCGGCATGATTTTTCTGAGTGGCGTGAGGCTTAGCCGGTTCATGCCATTGATTGGCGTACTGGCGGCGCTGGGTACGATTCTGGTGGTCACCCAACCGTATCGATTGAAGCGGGTGGTCAGCTATCTCGACCCCTGGAAAGACCAGTTCGACAGTGGTTATCAGCTCACTCAGTCGCTGATTGCCTTTGGTCGAGGCGAGTGGGTGGGCGTTGGCCTGGGGAACTCGGTACAGAAACTGTTCTTCCTGCCAGAGGCCCATACGGACTTTATCTACGCGATTATTGCCGAGGAGTTCGGTTTGCTTGGAGCGCTGGTGGTGCTCGGCCTGTTTGCGGCGCTGGTGGTCAGTGGCCTGGTGATTGCCCGGCGTGCGGAGAAAGCCGGCATGGCGTTCGGCGCCTGTTTCAGCTACGGCATCACGCTGCTGATCGGATTGCAGGCGGGCATCAACATGGCGGTGAGTACTGGGCTCCTGCCAACCAAAGGCTTGACCTTGCCGCTGGTCAGTTATGGCGGCTCCAGCCTGATGGTTACCTGCATTGGTATCGCGGTTATCGCCCGGGTAGAGCTGGAGCGGCAGGATCGGGCCAGGGTGGCATCGGAAACAAAGAGCAGCGGACGCAAAGGAGGAGCAGTGTATGACTGATTCACCTCGCCGTCGCTTCCTGATGATGGCTGGCGGCACCGGCGGCCATGTGTTTCCTGCGTTGGCCACAGCCCGCGCGTTGCAGCAACGGGGGCACGAGGTGCACTGGCTCGGGGCCAGCGGCGGCATGGAAGAACGTCTGATTGGAGACACCGATATTCCGCTGTCGCTCATTCACATTTCCGGCCTGCGCGGTAAAGGCAAGCTGGCGCTGCTGCTGGCACCGTTCCGGTTGATGCGCGCCCTGGGCGAAGCCTACACCCATTTGCGCCGGATCCGCCCCGACTGCGTGGTAGGTATGGGCGGTTTTGTCACCGGGCCGGGTGGTATTGCCGCCTGGCTGATGCGCAAGCCGCTGGTGATTCATGAACAGAACGCCATCGCTGGAATGACTAACCGTTGGCTCACACGTTTTTCCGAAACGGTGCTTGAGGCGTTTCCTGACAGTTTTGGTGACCAGACGGTTACCCGCTGTACTGGCAATCCGGTGCGGGGCGAAGTGGCGTCGATGGACGCCCCCGAACAACGATTGGCGGGCCGAAGTGGCAGGCTCCGGGTGTTGGTTGTTGGTGGCAGCCTGGGAGCCCAGGTGTTCAATCAGCAGCTGCCCCGGGCCCTGGCGCTGATGCCGGAGGCTGATCGCCCGGATGTTCGGCATCAATGCGGTGAGAAGAATCTCGAGGCGGCCCGGGCGGCCTACGACGAAGCCGGAGTCAGTGCCAGCATTGAGCCCTTTATCCGCGATATGGCGGAGGCCTATGGCTGGGCTGATCTGGTGATCTGCCGTGCCGGAGCGCTGACGGTGTCTGAGCTCTGTGCGGCGGGAATTGGCGCGGTGCTGGTGCCATTCCCCCACGCGGTCGATGACCACCAGACCCGGAACGGCCAGCACATGGTGAAAGCCGGGGCGGCCATTCTGGTTCCGCAGCCAAAGCTGAACCCGGAGGTGCTGGCGGAAACCCTGAAAGATCTGGCAACAGATCGAAAACGAATTCTGACCATGGCGAAGGCCGCCCGCTCGCTGGCCCGCCCTGATGCAACGGAGAGAGTCGTGAATTACTGTCTGGAGGCCGCCAATGGCTGATGCAACCAATCCGCCACTGGTCTATCAGGTGCCGGAAATGCGCCGGATCCGCCGCATCCATTTTGTCGGGATCGGTGGTGCCGGGATGAGCGGTATCGCCGAAGTCCTGAAGAACCAGGGCTATGACGTATCTGGCTCTGATATCCGGGACAGTGCTGTTACTGCGCGCCTGCGGGCAATGGATGTCGATGTGTACATCGGTCATCGCGCCGAAAACACCGATCTGGCCGACGTGGTGGTAGTGTCTTCGGCCGTTGCCGGCGACAACCCGGAAGTGGTCTCTGCCCGTGAACGGCGGGTACCGATTGTACCCCGGGCCGAGATGCTGGCGGAGATCATGCGCTATCGCCATGGTATCGCTGTGGCCGGTACCCACGGCAAAACCACAACCACCAGCCTGATTGCCTCCGTGTTGGGAGAGGCCGGACTGGACCCCACCTTTGTGATCGGTGGCAAACTCAACAGCGCCGGAACCAATGCCCAGTTGGGTGGTTCCCGTTACCTGGTGGCAGAAGCCGACGAAAGCGATGCGTCGTTCCTGCATCTGACACCGGTTATTTCTGTGGTCACCAACATTGAAGCTGACCACATGGACACCTACGGTGGGGATGTCGAAAAGCTAAAGCAGACCTTCGTGGACTTCCTGCACAACCTGCCGTTTTACGGTGTTGCGGTTATGTGCGTGGACGACGACTACGTTCAGGAGATCATTCCACGCATTTCCCGGGCCATTATCACTTATGGCATCGACAATCCTGATGCTGATTACCGGGCGGAGAACATTACCTCTGATGGTCTGAAGACCCGGTTCCTGGTGCGTCGCCCTGGTGGTCGGCCGGATCTCCAGGTGGAGCTGAAAATGCCGGGTCGTCACAACGTTCTGAACGCCCTGGCAACGATTGCCGTGGCGACCGATGAAGGGGTGGACGACCAGGCCATCTGCCGCGGGCTGGCTGGATTTGCCGGTGTTGGCCGTCGGTTCCAGGTGTATGGCGAGTATCAGACACCGAAAGCAGCAGCGACGCTGGTGGACGACTACGGCCACCACCCCACCGAGGTGGAGGCCGTTATCCGGGCTGCCCGCGAAGCCTGGCCCCAGCGCCGGATCGTGATGCTGTATCAGCCACACCGGTATACCCGGACACGGGATCTATATGAGGATTTCGTGCGGGTATTGTCCGAAGTGGATGGGCTGTTGCTGATGGATGTGTATTCCGCGGGTGAGCCGGCTATTCCGGGAGCAGACGGGCGGGCTTTGTGCCGGAGCATCCGGCAGCGGGGCAAGGTAGAACCCGTGTTCGTTGAAGATAACCGTGAAATCGAGAGTCTGCTGGCGAATGTCCTGCAGGATGGTGATCTGTTGATCACCCAGGGGGCCGGCGATATCGGTGGCGTAGCAGCAAGGCTGGCAGCAGCAGGAGTCAAGGCAAGTGAGTGATCTGACCCACAACGACATTCAGCCGTATCAGGCCCCCCCCGAACTGGTTCGGGCACTGGGGCGCGTGGCTGTGTTCATGGGGGGCGATTCCGCCGAGCGGGAAGTATCCCTGAAAAGTGGCAAAGCCGTGCTGGCAGCGTTGCAATCGGCGGGTATCGATGCGGTTGGCCGGGACATTCGGGGCTGTCTGCTGAGGACCGTGGACGAACCCGATTTCGATCGCGTGTTCATTGCCCTTCATGGCCGTGGTGGCGAAGACGGGACCCTTCAGGCGATCCTTGGGCAGGCAGGCATTCCTTATACCGGCAGTGAAGTGCTGGCATCGGCACTGGCCATGGACAAATTGCGCACCAAGTATGTGTTCGAAGGTTGTGGGCTGCCTACGCCGGCATTTCGTGCCATGACCTCCGTGAGTGAGGCCGAGGACATTGCGACGGCACTGGGGGCGCCCCTTAGTGTGAAACCGGCCCACGAAGGTTCGAGTATCGGTATCCGTAAAGTGAGCAGCGCGGCAGAGCTGGCTGAAGCCTATGAGGCGGCAGCCCGGCTGGATGATCTGGTGCTGGTAGAGCAGTGGATCGAAGGGCCGGAGTTTACCGTCAGCCTGCTACAGGACAAAGCGTTACCGGCGATTGGCCTGAGCACCGATCACGCCTTTTACGACTATGACGCCAAGTACCTGGCGGACGATACCCGGTACCGTATTCCCTGTGGTCTGGCGCCCGATGACGAATTGAGATTGCAGCATCTGGCCCTGGATGCCTTCCGGGTGCTGGGCTGTCGCACCTGGGGACGGGTCGACATCATGCAGGATCGGGCCGGTGAGTTCTGGTTGCTTGAGGTTAACACGGTTCCCGGTATGACGGACCACAGCCTGGTGCCGATGGCCGCAAAGGCGGCCGGCATCAGTTTTGAAGAACTGGTGGTGCGAATTCTCAGGGACACGCTGGCGGAGGGCATCGATGCTTGAGACGTTGCTGATCCGGAGCCGGGCGGTACCGCCCGAACCGCCACGCCGCCGGGGGGCAACCTCTGTCGGGCCTGAGCGGGACCGGTTTGGTGTGTTGAAAGCTGTGCTGTCGGCCGTACCCTGGTTGCAGGTCGGCCTGGGCGCAACGGTGGTACTTCTGGCCGCCATGGTGCCCTGGGCAACGGACCGGATGCTGACCGCCATGGATCAGCAGATACTGGCGGTGGATGTGCGGGGCGAATTTGTTGGCGACAGCCAGACGGCTATTGAGCGAGCGGCCGGCGCCTGGATTGGCAAAAGCTATTTCGCCACCGATCTGGCTGACATCAAGGCTGAACTGGAACGGCGCCCCTGGGTGGCGTCGGCAGCGATAAAGCGAGTCTGGCCAGGCCGTCTTGAAATCGATATTCGGGAAAAGAAGCCACTGGCCTACTGGACCGATGGTCGACTGGTGAGCCGTTCAGGCGAACTGTTCTCGCCGCCGAATCCGGAGGTGGCCGGAAAGCTGCCCCGTCTGGCTGGGCCGGATGAGCGGGTCAGGGACGTGATCGGTATGGCCCGGACCATGAGCGAGCAGTTGGTGGGATATGGCCTGGGTTTTGCCGGACTGGCGCTGGAGCAACGTGGCGCCTGGACCCTGACTCTCAGCAATGGCATCGAAGTGGTGCTGGGGCGAGATCAGGTAGAACAACGGTTTGAACGCTTTATCACCGTTTATGAGAACCGTCTGGCCTCGCGGGTTGATGAGGTCAGCCGGATAGATGTCCGCTACTCGAACGGGGTGGCGGTGCAGTGGAAGACGGACGTGGCTCAGGCTGCTCCGAAATCCTGATAACGATTACTACGAACCTGGGGTTTGGTGAAACACATGTCATCGGTTGAAACGGAAAACATGATTGTCGGCCTGGATATTGGAACCTCCAAGGTGGTGGCGATAGTCGGCAAGCGCAAGATGGATGGAACCATCGAAGTGGTCGGTATCGGTTCACACCCGTCCCGGGGGCTCAAACGCGGTGTTGTGGTGAACATTGAAACCACGGTACAGGCCATTCAGCGCGCGGTTGAAGAGGCCGAACTGATGGCGGGTTGTCGCATTCATTCGGTGTACGCCGGTATTGCTGGCAGCCACATCAAGAGCCTCAATTCCCACGGCATCGTGGCGATCCGGGACCGGGAAGTCACCCAGGCGGATATTGACCGGGTGATTGACGCTGCCCAGGCGGTGGCGATTCCGGCGGACCAGAAAATCCTGCACATCCTGCCTCAGGAGTTCGTCATCGATAACCAGGAAGGTATCAAGGAACCGATGGGGATGTCCGGTGTGCGGCTGGAGGCCAAAGTTCACCTGGTGACCTGTGCCGTGAATGCGGCCCAGAACATCGAGAAGTGTGTCAAACGCTGCGGGCTGGAAGTGGACGACATCATTCTGGAACAACTGGCTTCCAGCCACGCCATCCTGACCGAGGATGAAAAGGAATTGGGCGTCTGTGTGGTGGATATCGGTGGTGGTACAACCGACATTGCCGTGTTCACGGGCGGGGCAATTCGCCATACCGCCGTCATCCCGATCGCCGGTGACCAGGTGACCAATGACATTGCCATGGCGTTGCGCACGCCCACCCAGAATGCCGAGGAAATCAAGATCAAGTACGCCTGCGCCCTGACCCAACTGGCGGGTGCGGAAGAAACCATCAAGGTTCCCAGCGTGGGAGACCGGGCTCCGCGGGATCTTTCGCGTC
Source organism: Marinobacter sp. EVN1 (assembly GCF_000475375.1). NCBI lineage: Bacteria > Pseudomonadati > Pseudomonadota > Gammaproteobacteria > Pseudomonadales > Marinobacteraceae > Marinobacter > Marinobacter sp. EVN1. The sequence goes on along the minus strand of NZ_AXCB01000020.1, from coordinate 167,606 downwards.
AGGCTCTGGCGGAGGTCGTTGAGCCCCGCTATGAGGAGCTGTTCACGCTGGTGCAGTCTGAGTTGCGCCGGTCCGGGTTCGAGGATCTGATCCCGGCAGGCATCGTGATTACAGGCGGCTCGTCCACCATGGAAGGGGTGGTGGAGCTGGCTGAAGAAATCTTCCACATGCCGGTAAGACTGGCCTGTCCGCAGGCGGTTTCCGGTATGACGGAAGTGGTCAACAACCCGATATACGCCACTGGCGTCGGATTGTTGATCCATGGCTTCCGGCAAATGGATCTTGGCCGGGCGCCGGTGCTCAAGGGGGAGGAGGCTCCCTCGCTGGTTGAGCGCATGAAAGCCTGGTTCACCGGTCATTTCTGACGGTGTTCCGGTTGCAGTACACGAAGGTCTCTCGAAAAAAACACAACGATTGAAGCAACCGGCCTGGAAAGGCCGGACACAGCACGAAGGAGTAGGGGAAATGTTTGAACTCGTTGATAATGTTCAGCAGAACGCAGTTATCAAGGTCGTCGGTGTTGGCGGTGGCGGTGGCAACGCCGTTCGTCACATGCTCAACAGCGACGTGGAAGGCGTTGAATTTATCTGCGCCAACACAGATGCCCAGGCCCTGAAGGACCTGGACGCACGTCAGATTATTCAGCTGGGTGGCAACATCACCAAGGGCCTGGGTGCGGGTGCCAATCCGGAAGTCGGTCGCCAGTCTGCACTGGAAGATCGCGACCGTATTGCCGAAGCTCTGAGCGGCTCCGATATGGTGTTCATCACCGCCGGCATGGGTGGCGGTACCGGCACCGGAGCAGCCCCCGTGGTTGCTGAAGTTGCCCGTGAGCTGGGTATCCTTACGGTTGCGGTGGTTACCAAGCCGTTCCAGTTTGAAGGCGGCAAGCGCATGAGCGTGGCTGAAGCCGGTCTGAAGGAACTGGAAGAGAGCGTTGACTCCCTGATTACCATTCCCAATGAAAAGCTGTTGGCAGTCATGGGCAAGAAAACCAGCCTGCTGGATGCCTTTGCCTCCGCCAATGATGTGTTGCTGGGTGCGGTTCAGGGCATTGCTGACCTGATTACCCGCAACGGTATGATCAACGTCGACTTTGCCGACGTGAAAACGGTTATGTCCGAGATGGGCATGGCGATGATGGGTACCGGTCGCGCCACCGGCGAGAATCGTGCGCGTGAAGCTGCAGAAGCCGCGGTTCGCAGCCCGCTGCTCGAAGATATCAACCTGCAGGGTGCCAAGGGTATTCTGGTCAATATCACCGCTGGTATGGACCTGAACCTGGGCGAGTTCTCCGAAGTGGGCGACATTGTGCGCGAATTCGCGTCCGATTCAGCCACTGTGGTGGTCGGCACTGTGATCGATCCGGAAATGACCGACGAGCTCAAGGTTACTGTTGTGGCGACTGGCCTGGGTGGCGAGCGCGAGAAACCGACCAAGGTGGTGGACAACACCCGTACCCTCGATGGCAAGACCGATTACAACCAGCTGGATCGTCCGGCCGTGTTGCGTCGTCGTGCGGTTGCCCAGGGTAATGTGGCGCTGGATCAGAGCAAAGAAAGCGAAGAGCAGGGTGTGGACTATCTCGATATTCCCGCATTCCTTCGCCGGCAGGCTGATTGATAATCTGTTTCAACCGTGGCAGAGCTGGCTTTACTGTGAATCAGAAAGCAAAAGCTTCCGCCTAAGTTGAGCTGATACGCCATAGCTCATGACTATTGCAAAAGTTAAGTAAAGTCATGTTGGTTAAATGGTACTCAGTCTTGAATTCTGATATTCTCCGGGCAGTTTTTTGCTCAGAATATCGACTTTTTGTGACGGAATAATGAACCGATGATCAGACAACGGACACTCAAAAACACCATCCGCGCGACCGGTGTTGGCCTGCATTCCGGGGAAAAGGTATACCTGACCCTGAAGCCAGCACCCGTCGACACGGGGATCATCTTCCGCCGCACGGACCTCGACCCGATGGTCGAAATCCGTGCCTGTGCGGAGAATGTGGGTGAGACCATGCTGTCCACGACGCTGGTAAAAGACGGTGTCCGTGTGGCGACGGTAGAGCATCTGCTCTCCGCCATGGCTGGTCTCGGCATCGACAACTGTTTTGTCGAGCTCAGCGCTGCAGAAGTGCCGATCATGGATGGCTCTGCCGGGCCGTTCGTCTTCCTGCTTCAGTCTGCCGGTATCTCCGAGCAGGAAGCGGCCAAGCGTTTTATCCGCATCAAGCGCGAAGTCACTGTGGAAGAGGGCGACAAAAAAGCCACCTTCCTGCCGTTCGAAGGCTTCAAGGTGAGCTTCGGGATTGATTTTGATCACCCGGTCTTCAAGGGCCGTGCCCAGACAGCGACCGTGGACTTTTCCAGCACCTCCTTTGTGAAGGAAGTGTCCCGCGCCAGAACCTTCGGGTTCATGCGTGATATCGAAAAGCTGCGAGCGATGAACCTGGCACTGGGTGGCAGCGTGGATAATGCGATTGTGGTGGACGACTACAAGATCCTCAATGAGGACGGTCTCCGCTACGATGACGAGTTCGTCAAGCACAAGGTACTGGATGCCATCGGCGATCTCTATCTGTTGGGCAACAGCCTGATTGGTGAGTTCCGTGGTATCAAATCAGGTCACGACCTGAACAACAAGCTGCTGCGCAAGCTCAGGGCAGAAGAAGATGCATGGGAAGTAGTGACCTTCGATGATGAAGCCACTGCGCCTATCTCTTACATGAAACCTGTGCTGGCGGCGGGTTAAGGCGGGAAGCCTTAATCCCGGACGTGGCTGGCGAGTTTTTCGAGAACCTCGCGTAGAGCTTTATCCTTCGTGTGCCCGGCTTCCTCCTGGAGGAGCCGGGCATTTTCTTTGCTGAGCGGCTCTTTTACCAGTTTGCGTCGGCTGGCGAATCTGGGTGGGCTGACCTTGATTCTGACCTTCCAGACGTAGCGGAACAGTTCATTCTCCCTCAGTGCCGACATGATCTCGTGCTGGCGGAAGCGCAGTCGCGTGGCTTTGCTCGCGTTATCAGTGGACAGCACCAGTTCCCCCTCCCGGCAGCTGACAAATCGGGTACCCTCGGACAGTTCTGCGGGAATGGCCGCGAGTACCAGTTGTTCGGCCTGCAGGTGCAGTTCGGCTTTGGACATCAGCTCTTTCAGCGTATTGTTGCCAGCCGACCCTTTGCCAAAGATCATTTTTTGATCATTTTTTTCCGTCATGGTCGCTTTTTTCTCGACGAGCCTGTTTACGATTGGTTACACTTCGGCACGCTTTGTGCGTAGCGCCATTGTTACTCTCGTTTTACATTGTCACGAGTGAGAGAGTCTACCGGGCGCTGCGATTATTCAGTACGTAGTTGTTGCCAAGGATAGCAGACCCGCTCGGAATATTTCCGGGTCGCAGCACTACAGGGATACGGTTGCGGCTCAACAATGAAACCGAAAGACGATATGAACGTAATTTTCGTAGGCAAACGTCACGGTCAGTCCAGGGCAATACCGCTGAATGGGCCGCTGTTGTGTGGCCTGGTCTTTCTGGTGTTGGCCACGCTGGCGGCAGCCGGATGGGCTGGCTATCAGGTGGCGATCAGTCAGTTTGAAGCTCGGCAACCCACCGAGTCTGAGCTTGTGGCCGGCTGGAAAGAAAGGCTGCAAGATCAGAAGGACGAAGTCGCCCGGGTTCGTGAGAACGTGCAGCAGCAGATTGATGCGCTGACCCTTCGGCTGGGCCAGATTCAGGGTCGTCTGCTGCGCCTGGATGCGCTCGGCCAGCGATTCGTGGAAACCGGCATGGTCGCCAGCGATGAATTCAATTTTGACAAGCCGGCAGCGGTTGGTGGCCCCGAAGAAGATGCGCTACCCGGGGATTCCTACACGGCTCCCGAGCTGACGGACATGATCAATCAGCTGGAACAGCAGATCAACGATCGTGAAAAGCAACTGCGCCTGCTCGATAAAGTCGCTTCCCGCAAAAAGCTGGAAGATGAGCTCTATGTGCAGGGGCGGCCGATCACCTGGGGCTGGCTCTCGTCCAAATACGGATACCGCTCGGATCCTTTTACCGGAAAACGTACATGGCATGCCGGTGTTGATCTGGCCGGCAAGGAAGGCAGCGACATTATTGCCGTGGCCGCCGGTGTTGTAACCTGGGCGGACGAACGCTATGGCTACGGAAACCTGGTTGAAATCGACCACGGTGATGGCCTGGTTACCCGCTATGCCCACGCCAAGACCATCAAAGTTGAGGTTGGGGATGTGGTGCAGAAAAGCCAGGTTGTTGCATTGATGGGCAGCACCGGTCGTTCCACCGGCCCCCACGTGCATTTTGAAGTTATCCGCAATGGTAAATCCGAAAATCCGGTGAAATACATCCAGCGTGCAAGCCGCTGATTCCATTCCCGTGAACCCCGCCTTTTGTCCTGTCGCCAAATAAGGTTAGAATGCCGGCTTCCTCCGTTTAACTGAAGAAGCAGTGGTCTATGTTCACAAAGCTTGCAACCAAGATGTTCGGCAGTAAGAACGCCAGAGAAATCAAGAGGATGCGCAAAGTTGTCACGCGCATCAATGAACTTGAAGAACAGTTTGGCGCGTTGTCTGACACCGAGTTGCAAGGCAAGACTGCTGAGTTCCGGCGCAGGCTTGATGAAGGCGAAGCGCTGGACAGCCTGCTGCCGGAAGTCTTTGCCACGGTGCGGGAGGCCAGCCGCCGGGTGATGGGCATGCGCCACTACGATGTTCAGCTCATCGGCGGCATGACCCTGCACGAGGGCCGAATCGCCGAAATGAAGACCGGTGAAGGTAAAACCCTGGTGGCAACCGCCGCAGTCTACCTGAATGCGCTTCCCGGCAAAGGCGTGCACGTCGTAACCGTGAACGATTACCTGGCCCGCCGTGATGCCGACTGGATGGGCAAGCTGTACCGTTTTCTGGGCATGCAGGTGGGGGTAGTGGCGTCTGGCCAGCCACAGGAAGAAAAGCGTGCCGCCTACCAGGCCGATATCACCTACGGTACCAATAACGAGTTCGGTTTCGACTACCTGCGCGACAACATGGCCTTCAGTATTGAGGACAAGGTTCAGCGCGGTCTCCACTTTGCCATTGTTGATGAAGTGGATTCCATCCTGATCGACGAGGCCCGTACCCCGCTCATTATTTCCGGTGCCGCCGAGGATTCTTCCAAGCTGTATCAGGCCGTCAATGCTCTGGTGCCGAGTCTTGAGAAGGGCGAGGTCAGTGAGGAAGGTGAATCCTCCGGTGACTTTACCATTGACGAGAAATCGCGCCAGGTTGAACTGACCGAAGCCGGTCACGAGAAGGTCGAAGATCTGCTGCTTGGCCAGGGCTTGCTGAAAGAGGGCGAAAGCCTGTATTCGGCTGCCAATCTGAGCCTGCTGCACCATGTACACTCGGCACTCCGCGCCCACCACCTGTTCCAGAAAGACGTGGATTACATTGTTCAGGGCGGTCAGGTGGTGATCGTGGACGAACACACCGGCCGAACCATGCCCGGTCGCCGGTGGAGCGAAGGTTTGCATCAGGCGATTGAAGCAAAAGAAGGGCTCAAGATTCAGGCCGAAAGCCAGACGCTGGCGTCGACTACCTTCCAGAACTATTTCCGTCTGTACGACAAGCTGGCCGGTATGACCGGTACGGCGGATACCGAGGCCTTCGAATTCCGCCAGATCTACGGCCTGGACGTGGTGGTGATTCCGCCGAATAAACCGATCCAGCGGATTGATTACAACGACCTGGTGTACCTGACCCAGGAAGAGAAATTCCACGCCATTATCGATGAAATCAAGGATGTGACCGCAGAAGGGCGGCCTATTCTGGTGGGTACGGCGTCCATCGAGGCCTCCGAGCTTCTGTCCATGCTGCTGAAGAAGGCGCGGATTGACCACAAGATCCTGAACGCCAAACAGCACGAATCCGAAGCCCTGATTATTGCCCAGGCCGGGCGGCCGGGTGCGGTTACCATTGCCACCAACATGGCGGGTAGGGGTACCGATATTGTCCTCGGTGGTAACTGGGAATATGAAGTCGCAGCCCTGGATAATCCCTCGGAAGAGGAAGTGGCTCGCATGAAGGCGGAGTGGACTGAGCGCCACAACCAGGTACTGGACGCCGGCGGCCTGCACATCATCGGTACCGAGCGCCACGAATCCCGCCGGATTGATAACCAGCTCCGCGGTCGTGCCGGTCGCCAGGGCGATCCGGGTTCCTCCCGATTCTTCCTGTCGCTGGAAGACAACCTGATGCGGATCTTTGCGCCGGAGCGCGTGAAGAATCTGATGCAGGCCATGGGCATGAAGAAAGGTGAAGCCATCGAGCACCGGATGGTCACCAATGCCATTGAAAAGTCGCAGCGCAAGGTCGAAGGCCGCAACTTCGATATGCGTAAAACGCTGCTTGAATACGACGACGTGGCCAACGATCAGCGTACGGTCATCTACGAGCAGCGCAACGAGGTGATGGCGTCCAACGACATTTCCGAGATGATCGATACCATCCGCGAAGACGTGGTGGATTCGGTGGTCAGTGAGTTTATTCCGCCGCAAAGCATGCCCGAGCAGTGGGATGTGCAGGGGCTGGAGGCTCAGCTGCAGTCCGAGATGGCAATTGAGCTGCCCATCCAGCAGTGGCTGAAGGACGACAACAAGCTGTATGAAGATAATCTTCGCCAGAAGATTCTTGATGCCATTGTGGCTGAGTACAAGGCCAAGGAAGAAGTGGCCGGTGCCGAGGCCATGCGCAAGTTCGAGAAGCAGGTGTTCCTGCAGGTGCTCGATACCCTGTGGAAGGAGCACTTGTCCAACATGGATCACCTGCGCCGGGGTATCCATCTGCGTGGCTACGCCCAGAAGAACCCGAAGCAGGAATACAAGCGCGAGGCGTTTAACCTGTTCGAAACCATGCTCGATACCATGAAGCGTGACGTTACCCGGGTGCTGTGCCACGTGCGGGTTCAGAGCCAGGAAGAAATGGCGGAAATTGAACGTCGACGCAAGGAAGAGCTGGAGCGGGAAATGGCTCGCGCCAAACTCCGCCACGAGCAGGCCAGTGCCGCCCAGGCAGAAGGGGAGGGTGACGGTGGCCAGCAGGGCCAGCAGACCACCCCGGAGACCTTTGTCCGCCAGGAGCGCAAGGTCGGCCGAAACGAGCCCTGCCCCTGCGGGTCTGGCAAAAAGTACAAGCAGTGCTGCGGAAAGGTGAGCTGACCAGCCACCGAGTAGCCGGAAACCAGAACCCGCAATTCGCCAGTACGCTGGCGCTTGCGGGTTCTGTCGTTTGAAGATCAGGAAAAATCAAGGAGACAGGCATGGCGGTAGGTCCCGGAACCTTACCCGATTTCTTCCCGGTGGCGGGAATCAAGCTGGGCATTGCCAGTGCGGGGATCAAGAAGCCCGGCAGAAAAGACATAGTGGTGTTTGAGCTGGCGCCGGAAACCCGCGTAGCGGGTATTTTTACCCGCAACCAGTTCTGTGCGGCCCCAGTGGTCCTCAGCCGCCGTCACCTGTCCCAGGAGGTTCCGCGCTATCTGCTGATCAATACCGGCAATGCCAACGCCGGTACCGGCGAACGGGGCCTGGCGGACGCCGCGGCCTGCTGCGAGGCGCTGGCGAAAGAGGCGGGCATTTCTGCCAGCCAGGTATTGCCGTTCTCTACCGGGGTGATTGGAGAGCCATTGCCGGTTGCCAAGATCGTCAGTGCGCTGCCTGCGGCTCTGGCCGAAACCCGGGAAGACCGCTGGGCAGAGGCGGCATCCGGCATCATGACCACCGATACCCGCCCTAAAGGCACTTCGCGGCAGCTGGATCTGGATGGCCACCGGGTAACCATTTCCGGAATCAGCAAGGGCGCGGGTATGATTCGCCCCAACATGGCCACCATGCTCGGCTTCATCGCCACCGATGCCCGTCTGACGCCGGAGGTTTTGCAAACGCTGGCTTCTGAGCTTGGCGAGAAGTCTTTTAACCGCATTACCATTGATGGCGACACCTCCACCAATGATGCCTGCATGCTGATGGCCAGCGGCCAGTATGGCGGGCCTGAAATTGCCGCCGATAGCCCGCTGCTGCCGGCATTGCGGGCGGCCCTGCAGGAGGTGTACCTGGAACTGGCCCACGCCATTGTCCGGGATGGAGAGGGCGCCACCAAATTTGTGACCATCGATGTCAGTGGCGCAGCCAACCAGCAAGAAGCGCTGGATGTGGCCTACACCGTGGCGCACTCCCCGCTGGTGAAAACAGCCCTGTTCGCCTCAGACCCGAACTGGGGGCGTATCCTGGCGGCCGTTGGCCGTGCCGGCGTGGAGAATCTGGATTTGAACGCCCTGGAAATCTACCTGGGCGATGTCTGCCTGGTGCGCAATGGTGGTCGCGCCGACGATTACTCCGAGGCTCGAGGCCAGGCGGTGATGGATCAGGAAGAGATCACCATTGCCATTGACCTGAAGCGGGGCACTGTTCGGGAAACGGTCTGGACCTGTGATTTTTCCCATGATTACGTGACTATCAATGCTGAATACCGTACCTGAGACTGCCGACGGCCGCCCCGCTGCCCGCAAGACCGTTCATGTGGCGGTGGGCGTGATCGTTCGCGATGGTCGTGTCCTGATTGCACGGCGCCCGGACACCGCCCATCAGGGGGGCTTGCTGGAGTTTCCGGGCGGCAAGGTGGAGCCCGGAGAAACTGTCCAGCAGGCCCTGTGTCGGGAAATCGCCGAAGAGACCGGGCTGGTGCTGACTGAGGATAGCCTGGAGCCAGTGATTGGCATACGCCATGACTACGGCGACAAGTGTGTGTTTCTTGATGTCTGGTCAAGCCACGCGGCTCAGGGCGAGCCGGAGGGCAGAGAAGGTCAGCCGGTCAGCTGGCTGGCTCCGGAGGCGCTCAAGGACGAAGAGTTTCCCGCCGCCAACCGGCCTATCATCAGGGCGCTGCGATTGCCCCACCGGCTTGCGATTACCGGAACGATTGAGGAAGCGCCGGCAGGCCTGGCCAGACTCGGTGCCGCTCTCGACCGGGGGCAGCCGGATTCACTGGTGGTGCTTCGCGCTCCGACCCTCTCAGGGGCTGCGTACCTTGAGCTGGCCGCAGCGGCTCTGGGCGGGTGCCGGGAAAGGGGCCTCGGGTTGATTCTGCATGGGGCGGCAGACCTGTGTCGGGCCGTTCCAGACGTCCAGGGCGTTCACCTGCCCTGGCGCGAGGCGCAGCAGTATTCAGAACGCCCTTTCAGCGACGATTACTGGTTGGGTGTGTCCTGCCATAGTGCTGAGCAATTGCGCCATGCAGAGCGCCTGGGGGCGGATTACGTGGTCCTGGGAAATGTACTGGAGACGCCCAGCCATCCGGGGCAGCCCGGAATCGGGTGGGCTGCTTTTCAGGCGTTGGCCGCAACGGCAAATGTGCCGGTTTACGGTATCGGAGGTCTCGGACCTGAGCACCAGTCCCGGGCCCGCGCGCTTGGTGGCCAGGGCGTGGCTGGTATCGGTTTCTGGTGGTAGCCATCTGTGGCCCGGGGCGATTACGGATTCCAACCAGGCCCGGGCCATGCCAAAGTAACCTCTTCAACAGATCAATCGGAGTTTTCTGTGACAAAACTGACCCATCTGGATGACAAGGGTGAAGCCCGAATGGTGGATGTCACCGACAAAGCGGTGACGGAACGTGAGGCCAGAGCCGAAGCCTGTGTCCGGATGGCTCCGGAAACCCTGAGAATGATCCTGGAAGGTGAGCACCCCAAGGGGGATGTGCTGGCGACGGCCAGAATAGCAGGCATCATGGCTGCGAAACGAACCCACGACCTGATTCCCCTGTGCCATGCGCTTAACCTGACCTCCGTGAAAGTCGAACTGAGGGCTGGCAATGATGGCGCCTCCGTGGCGATCGAGACCCGGTGCAAACTGGCCGGTCAGACCGGTGTTGAAATGGAAGCGCTGACGGCCGCGAGTGTGGCCGCCCTGACCATTTACGATATGTGTAAGGCGGTCGACAAAGGTATGGTGATCGATAATCTGCGTCTGCTGGAAAAGAAAGGCGGCCGCTCCGGCCACTGGCAGGCCCGGGAGCAATGATCTGAAGCTTGGCGGCGACCGTAACCTTTCGGGTACTGCATAATCCGGAGGGGAACTGTGTCGACACTACGCCAGGCAAGCAGCCGCATGATAGAATGCCCGCCCAATTTGTCCGAACCACGAGGAAACACAGTGGCTGTTCGTTACATTGAAACCTGCCGTTTGCCCACCCCCTTTGGTGTGTTTGATATGCACGGCTTTGAGGAGCCGGACACCGGGAAGGAGCATGTGGCGCTGACGTTGGGGGACATTGATAGCGCAGAACCACTGCTGGCACGGACCCACTCGGAGTGTCTGACGGGCGATGCCCTGTACAGCATGCGTTGTGACTGTGGTTATCAGCTGGAAGAAGCGTTGCGCAGTATCGCCCGGGAGGGTCGGGGTATTCTGATGTACTTGCGGCAGGAAGGCCGCGGTATCGGATTGCTGAACAAGATCCGGGCCTACCGTCTGCAGGACCAGGGCGCCGACACAGTGGAAGCGAATGAGCGTCTGGGCTTTGGCGCAGATCTCCGGGATTACAGCATGTGCAAGGACATGCTTGAGCACCTGGGCATCAAAAGCCTGCGATTGATGACCAACAATCCGCGCAAGGTGAAGGCGCTGGAATCCTACGGCATTAACATTGCCGAGCGAGTGCCTCTGCATGTGGGCCGCAATCCGCACAACGAGCACTACCTGAATACCAAGCAGAGCAAACTGGGCCACTGGCTGGAAACCCACCAGGATGACGACCCGGTCTGATCGGCCTCTGGCGGATCAGTTGTGATCCGCCTTCGTTCCCGAGTTATTTAGCCGCCACCACTGTCGGGTATCCGAGCTGCTCCATTCGCGTGGCAATGCTGCGAAGAATGCCTTCGGCATCCAGCCCACAGTCCCGCAGTAATTCCTTATGCTGACCGTGTTCAACGAACGCATCTGGCAGTCCCAGTTGTAATACCGGCATGGAAACCTGGCGGGCATTCAGGAATTCCGTCACCGCGCTGCCGGCGCCACCGGCAATAACGTTTTCTTCCAGGGTGACCAGCAGGTCGTGGGTTTCCGCCAGTTCCAGTACCAGGGCCTCATCCAGAGGCTTGACGAAGCGCATGTCGGCGACCGTGGCGCCCAAGGCTTCTGCTGCCTCCAGTCCCGGCGCCAACAGGGTGCCGAAATTAAGGATGGCAATACCGCTACCGTCGCGTACGCGCCGGCCCTTGCCGATGGGCAGTGGGGTGAGTTGCTGCTGGATTTCGGCCCCAGGTCCGGTACCCCGGGGGTAGCGAACGGCAGCCGGGCCGCTGTATTCAAGGCCGGTGTGCAGTAGCTGCCGGGTTTCGTTTTCGTCCGACGGCGTCATCACCAGCATGTTGGGAATGCAGCGTAGATAGCTGATGTCGAAGGCGCCAGCGTGGGTGGGGCCGTCCTCGCCGACCAGGCCCGCACGATCAATGGCAAACAGGACATCCAGGTTCTGGATGGCGACATCGTGTACCAACTGGTCATAGGCTCGCTGCAGAAATGTTGAGTAAATGGCCACGACCGGCTTGGCACCATCGCAAGCCAGACCTGCCGCCAGGGTGACCGCATGCTGCTCGGCAATGGCGACATCAAAATAGCGATCCGGGAAACGCTCTGAAAAGGCCAGCAGGTCTGAACCCTCGCACATGGCGGGGGTAATTCCGGCTACCCGGCTGTCCTGTTCGGCGGCATCGCATAGCCACTGCCCGAAGACGTTGGCATATTTCGGGCTGGCCGGTTTCGGCTTCACCGGTTCCGGCTTGCTGGCGGGCACCGGTTCAATCTTGTTGATGGCATGGTAGCCAATCGGGTCCGCTTCGGCAGGGGCAAAACCTTTGCCTTTGGTTGTGACCACGTGGAGGAACTGCGGGCCTTCCAGCTCACGGATGTTCTCCAGGGTTTCCACCAGCAAGGGCAGGTCGTGGCCGTCGATGGGGCCAATATAGTTGAACCCCAGCTCCTCAAACAGCGTGCCGGGCGCAATCATACCCTTGAAATGTTCTTCGGTTTTCTTTGCCAGGGCCATCAGGTGAGGGGTGCCTTTGAGCACCTTCTTGCTGCTGTCGCGCACCTGATTGTAGGTACGGCTGGAGAGCAGCTTGGCGAAATAGTTGGAAAGCCCGCCGACGTTGCGTGAAATCGACATGTCGTTGTCGTTCAGCACCACCAGCATGTCGGCATGAAGGTGTCCGGCATGATTCAGGGCTTCAAAGGCCATGCCTGCGGTCATGGCACCATCCCCGATAACGGCAATGCTCTTTCGGCCGGTTTTCTGCATCCGGGCGGCGATTGCCATGCCCAGTGCCGCGCTGATGGATGTGCTCGAATGACCTACGCCGAAGGTGTCGTACTCGCTCTCTGCCCGTTTCGGGAAGCCGGCCAGGCCTCCTTTACGGCGAATGCTACCCATTTGTTCCTTGCGACCGGTCAGAATCTTGTGGGGATAGGCCTGGTGGCCGACGTCCCATACCAGCCGGTCTTCGGGGGTATTGAAAACGTAGTGCAGGGCCACCGTCAGTTCGAGCACGCCAAGGCCAGCGCCGAAATGACCACCGGTCTGGCCCACTGACCACAGCAAGAACGCTCGCAATTCCCTGGCCAGCCGGGGCAAGTCCTCCGCTGGCAGTTCACGCAGCTGGGATGGCACGTCTATCCGGTCGAGCAACGGCGTATTGGGTCGCTGCGACGGGATTTCCCTGAAAATGTATGTGTCCTGCATCAGCTCGGGTCTTTATCGGAATGTGGGTTCTATGGCTGGCATTATAAGGGAACAGGCGGCCCGGTTTCATACATCCCGGGCCAGTTGTTACAAAATGGTGATGCTTGGCCTTGAAATGGTTCAGTGGCTGCGTGCCACCACGTAGTCAGCCATGGCCCTCAGGGTGTCGGCTTCCGAGTCGAAGCTCTCCAGTGCGCTCAGAGCTTCATCAAGCAGTCGGGCCAGGTGCTGGCGAGCTCCCTCGATACCCAGTAATGCCGGATACGTGGGTTTTGCCCTGGCGGCATCAGAGCCCTGGCGTTTTCCGATGACCTCGGTGTCGCCCTCAATATCCAGAAGATCGTCCTGCACCTGAAACGCGAGCCCCAGTGCGCTGGCGTAATCCGTCAGGTTGCTCAACTGGCACTCGGTCACGGTTTCAGAGGTTAGTGCGCCCAGGCGAACACTGGCTTCGATCAGGGCGCCGGTTTTGTGCCGGTGCATGGCTTCCAGTTGCGCCACGCTCAGCTGTCGCCCAACGGATTCCAGATCAATGGCCTGACCGCCAACCATGCCTTGATGACCGCTGGCCCGGGCCAGCTCCGAGATCATGGTCACGCGTTGTCGATCTGACAACGCCGGCGCATCGGACAGCAACGCAAATGCCAGTGTTTGCAACGCGTCCCCGGCCAGAATGGCCGAAGCCTCGTCAAAGGCAATGTGAGCGGTCGGTCGGCCCCTGCGGAGATCGTCATCGTCCATGGCCGGCAAGTCATCGTGGACCAGGGAATAGGCGTGAATCAGTTCCAGAGCGCAGGCTGGCGCCAGGGCCGTGCTTTCGTCGCTGCCCATGGCTCGGGCGGCAGCCATGCACAGGGCCGGACGCACTCGTTTGCCGCCGCCCAGAACGCTGTAACGCATGGTTTCCTGGAGCCGTTCTGAGGTGGCGTGGCGGGCAAGGCAGCGGTCCAGCTCCCGATCAACCTGTTGGCGGCACTGGTCCAGATAGGCCTCCGCCTGGCGGATGCGATGGTCCATCACTGCTCGTCGTCTGCTGAGAAAGGCCGGGTTTCCAGTGTGCCGTCACTGTTCTGCACCAGCTGCTCGACCCGCTGTTCGGCGGATTTCAGGGCACTCTGGCACTCCCGTGTCAGCTTGACGCCGCGCTCGAAAGCCGCCAGTGATTGTTCCAGGGACAGTTCGCCCTGTTCCAGGTCACGAACCAGTTGTTCCAGTTCGTTCAGGGATTTCTCAAAGTCGGCTATGGAAGCGCTGCTGGTGTTCTCGTCGGCCATGGGGCGACCTCCGGTCGGGTGTTTCGGAAATTGCGCGGATTATAACAGAGTCGGTTTGCTATCGCTGCCAGCTGAATGGCCGTTTTTCCAGGGCCTGGGCATTGGGTCCCCAGGATTGTTCTGTCACCCTGACTTCGCCCTGTGCGTCCAGTGTGACGATGGTAGTGGCCCGTGTGCCGTAGTCACTGCCGACAATGAACGGTGACGATAGAAATCGTTCGGTCTCAATGCCTACGCCAGTATCGGGAAGCATGGCGTCGGGCGCCGGGCTGGTGTCCTGAAGCAAAGGCAGGAGTTGGTTGTGCAAGTCTTCGGTACGGTGGCTCGCAGCTTCAACCGCGGTGGCAAAGGCCTTTCTCAGGCGCAGCAGTTTCGGCCAGGGTGTCTGTAAAAGATGATTGCTAAGACCAAAGCTGCCTCGGAAGAGTTGGCGCCCGGGGTGCGCGTCGCGGTTGCTGTAATACCAGCCACCGCGTTCTGTCAGAGACACCAGATTAAAGCCAGCGTACCGATCGGGTTCGCTGTTTAGAGCAGCGCCCAATACGCTGGCGGGTTCAGCCAGGGCACGAACGGGCAGTTCGCCGCGGCTGGAGCGACCGGTTTCGGGGCTACCCTCCCGCACATTGGTAACAGCGGCAACCTGACCGTTCGCGCTGATGGCCAGCCAGGTGCCGCCAGAAGCCAGGTCTCTCCCGGCCAGCAAATGCTGACCGCTGTCGGCCTGCCACCAGTCCATGGCGGCCGTGGGACGGCGGAAGAATTCATCCCGGTTGGCAGCAACCACCAGGGGAAAGCGGGGGTTCTGGCCGATGGCAAAAGCAATTAGGCACATGGGTGAACGGAATTCCTTGGATGCGTGGGCTGAAGTTGCTGGCATTCCTGCGTATCATACCAGCCTGATCTGAGCCGGGGTGGTCTGTAACCATGAGCATGATAGGCATCATCGTACTGTATCTTTTATTGGGCGCATTGGCAGGCACCATGGCCGGTCTCTTTGGCATCGGTGGCGGTCTGGTGATTGTGCCGGTACTGATCTTCAGTTTCGGGCTGCAGGGGATTAGCCCGGAGATTGCAGCCCATCTTGCCGTGGGGACGTCTCTGGCCACCATTGTCTTTACCTCCATCAGTTCCATACGTACCCACCACCAGCATGGCGCAGTGCGCTGGGATCTGTTTCGCCCCATGACCTTTGGTATTGTGGTTGGTGCTGTGCTTGGTGCCTGGACAGCTGCGATGCTGAGTGGCCCGGTGCTGGAAACCATTATCGGGGTGTTCGTCATTCTGGTGGCACTGAAGATGATTCTTGAGGTCAATCCGAAGCCGGGGCGGGATGTTCCGGGCACCACCGGGCTCGGGGCAGCCGGCGGTATCATTGGCTGGGCATCGGCCATCTTCGGAATTGGTGGTGGCACTCTGACCGTGCCCTATTTGAGTTGGTGCAACGTCAAAATGCAGCAGGCGGTGGCGACTTCGGCTGCTTGCGGCTTCCCGATTGCAGTTGCGGGCGCCCTGGCCAATGTCTGGACCGGCTGGCAGGATCCCGATCTGCCCGAGTTGAGTCTTGGTTTTATCTACCTGCCGGCGTTGGTGGGTGTGGTTGCCACCAGTGTGTTCTTTGCACGAATCGGCGCCGGGTTGGCCCATCGTCTGGATGGGCGCCTGCTCAAACGCATCTTTGCCATTATGCTGGTTCTGGTTGGTTTACGGTTTCTTCTGAGCTGAGAGAGCATTCATGCTGCAACATCCACAGTTTGACCCGGTGGCGATCGCCCTTGGGCCGTTGAAAATTCACTGGTACGGCCTGACCTATCTGGTCGGGTTTGCTGCTGGCTGGTGGCTGGGCCGTCTTCGGTCCCGCAAGCCCTGGTCGCCACTGCAGGAAGAGCAGGTGGGTGATCTGCTGTTCTATATGGCCCTGGGCGTGATTCTCGGTGGCCGCTTTGGCTATGTAGTGTTTTACAACTTCGATGCCTTTATTGCGGACCCGCTCTGGTTGCTCCGGGTCTGGGAAGGCGGTATGTCTTTCCATGGCGGGTTGCTGGGGGTAATGCTGGCCATGTGGTGGTATGGCCGAAAAACCGGAGCCGGGTTCTGGAAAATCGCCGATTTTGTCGCGCCCTTGGTCCCGGTCGGGCTGGGTGCCGGGCGAATC
Source organism: Marinobacter sp. EVN1 (assembly GCF_000475375.1). NCBI lineage: Bacteria > Pseudomonadati > Pseudomonadota > Gammaproteobacteria > Pseudomonadales > Marinobacteraceae > Marinobacter > Marinobacter sp. EVN1. The sequence continues at coordinate 151,395 of NZ_AXCB01000020.1, read as the reverse complement.
GGAAATTTCATAAACGGCGAACTCTGGGGCAAACCGACAGACGTAGCCTGGGGCATGGTCTTTCCGCAGGCGCCAGACAGCCTTGCCAGGCATCCGTCACAGTTATATCAGTTCGCGCTGGAAGGCGTACTCCTGTTCGTGATTCTCTGGTGGTTCTCCTCAAGGCCCCGCCCGAGAATGGCAGTGTCCGGCCTGTTTCTGGTGTGCTATGGCATCTTCCGTTTCCTGGTGGAGTTCGTTCGCCAGCCAGATCCACAGTTGGGTTACCTGGCCTTTGACTGGTTGACGATGGGGCAGGTGCTCTCTGCACCGATGATTGCCGCCGGCGCCGCCCTGATGTTCCTTGCTTATCGGAGAAACGTCCAATGAAAGCCTATCTCGATCTGATGCAGGATGTTGTCGATAACGGATTCGACAAAGGTGATCGCACCGGCGTGGGCACCCGCTCGGTGTTCGGCCGCCAGATGCGTTTCAATCTGCAGGACGGTTTCCCGCTGGTGACCACCAAGAAGGTCCACCTGCGCAGCATCATTTATGAACTCTTGTGGTTCCTCAAGGGCTCCACCGACAACACCTGGCTGACGGAACGCAAAGTCAGCATCTGGAATGAGTGGGCACTGGAAAACGGCGATCTCGGTCCGATCTACGGCAAGCAGTGGCGCAGCTGGCAATGCCACGACGGCCGCGTGATTGACCAGATCAGCGAGGTGATCGAGCAGATTCGCACCAAGCCCAACTCCCGGCGCCTGATCGTCTCCGCCTGGAATCCGGCCGAGCTGCCGGATGAGTCTATCAGTCCGCAGGACAACGTGCGGGAGGGGCGTATGGCCCTGGCGCCTTGCCACTGTCTGTTTCAGTTCTATGTCGCCGACGGCAAGTTGTCTTGCCAGCTCTATCAGCGCAGCGCCGACCTGTTCCTGGGCGTGCCCTTCAATATTGCGTCCTATGCCTTGCTGACCCATATGATTGCGCAGCAGTGTGATCTGGGGGTGGGTGAGTTCGTGCACACGTTTGGTGATTGCCACTTGTACCGGAATCATCTGACGGACGACATCGTATTTGAACAGCTCCGGCGTGAACCCCGCGCGCTGCCGAAGCTGGTCATCAAACGTAAACCGGAATCCATCTTTGGCTACGAGCTGGAAGATTTCGAGTTCGAAGGTTACGACCCGTACCCCGTGATCAAAGCCCCTATAGCGATTTGAGCAAGGAACCCGTTATGCGCAAGGCCCTTATCGTAGCCATGGCCCGAAACCGGGTGATCGGCCGGAATAACAAGCTGCCCTGGTATCTGCCAGGTGATCTGCGCTACTTCAAGCAGGCCACCATGGGCAAGCCCATTATCATGGGTAGAAAGACCTGGGACTCCATCGGCCGGCCTTTGCCCGGGCGGATGAACGTGGTGATTTCCAGAAATCCGGAATGGCAGGCGCCAGCCGGAACCGTTGCCGCGGCATCGCTGAGTGAAGCGTTGGTGAAAGCCGAAGCCCAGGCGGAGCTGGAAGGTGGTGATGAAGTGATGATTATTGGTGGTGGCCAGATCTATGCCGAAGCGCTGCCAATGGTCGACCGGATATACATCACCCAGGTGCACGCCGAGGTGGACGGAGATGCTTTCTTTCCGGAAGTGAACTGGGACGAGTGGGAAGAGATCGGACGCGAAGATTTCTCCGCGTCTGACAACAATCCTTACGACTACAGCTTTGTCGTCTACCAGCGTAGCCGGTCAGAGTGACCGGCTAGCCAATCAGGCCTCAGCGCGGAGCGCGCTTGGGGCCTTTTCCAGCAGGCTTGCCGCCCTTGCCGGCGGGCTTGCCACCTTTCGGCCCGCTCTTGCGGAAGCCGGGTTTGCCATCCTTGCTGAACTTTTTGCCAGGGCCTCCTTTGCGGAAGCCGCCTTTGCCCGGAGGCGGACCTTTGCGATCCCGGCGAGGCGCGGCGGAAATCTCCGGCAGTGCTTCCGGTTGTTCCAGTGGCAGAGAATCCGGCTGGGAGGCTTCCAGCAGGCAGGCCATGGCGCCGGCGATGGCGGCCATGTCCATGTCGTTACGTTCGGCGATCTCGTCCAGCAGGGCGATGGCCTTTGCCGCGCGAGGATCGTCGGTGAAGCCCAGCAGCTGCGCCTCAAACTGTTCTACCCGCATTTTCTGCAGGGCGGCAGGTGACGGCAGCTGGTACGGTTCCATCGGGGAGTTGGTGGCCCGCTCCAGAGTGCGCAGCCAGCTGCGCTCACGCGGAGTCACCAGCAGGATAGCCTTGCCGGTGCGACCGGCACGGCCGGTACGGCCAACCCGGTGGATGTAGGCCTCGGTGTCGTAGGGCACGTCGTAGTTGATAACGTGAGTAATCCGGGGCACGTCCAGACCACGGGCGGCGACGTCGGTGGCAATGATGATGTCTTTCTTGCCACGCTTGAGGTCTTCAACGGTCTGTTCGCGTTGGCGCTGGTTCAGGTCGCCGCTCAGGGGCGCCACAGCGTGGCCGCGTGCGGACAGTTTTTCTGCCAGCATGGTGGTTTCGGCCTTGGTGCGCACGAAAATGATCGAGGCGTCAAAAGGCTCCACTTCCAGAATGCGGGTCAGCGCATCCAGCTTGCGCTCGGCGTAGACCGGCAGCACAAACTGAGCGATGCGTTCAACCGTGCGGGTTTCGCTCTCGATTCTTACTTCGGTAGCGTTTTTCAGGTAAGTCTGGGCCACTTTCTTGATCTGTGGCGGCATGGTGGCCGAGAAGAGCGCGCGCTGGCAGGTGTCCGGCGTCTTCGCCAGGATGGCTTCCACGTCATCAATGAAGCCCATGCGCAGCATTTCGTCGGCTTCGTCCAGTACCAGTGCCTTCAGGCCGTCCAGCTTCAGGGTGCCCTTGCGCAGATGGTCGAGCATGCGGCCAGGTGTGCCCACAATAACCTGGGCGCCACGCTTGAGGCCGCGAATCTGTGGTGAGAAATCCTGGCCACCGTAAATTGGCAGAACATGAAAATTGCGGAACTTGCTGGCGTAGGTGGTGAACGCTTCCGCGACCTGAATCGCCAGCTCCCGGGTAGGGGCCAGCACCAGAATCTGTGGCTCGGCCACGTTAGCATCAATCCGGCTCAGCAATGGCAGGGCGAAGGCTGCGGTCTTGCCGGTGCCTGTCTGGGCGACGCCCAACAGGTGGTTGCCGGCCAGCAGAGCAGGGATGGATTGCGCCTGGATGGGCGACGGGGTTTCATAGCCAACGGCGGAGACGGCTTCCAGTACTGCTGGATCCAGCCCCAGTTCGGCAAAAGACAATTCTGACATGAATGTACTCGGTATTCGGAGGGTATCGCACTGCAAAGGCAATGCATGATTTTGGCGCATTATAGTCTGTTTGGGGTGGTTTTTATACGACTATTGCCAGGCAATCGATAGGTAGTTGCCGGGGCCGGCCTATTGTCAGGCTTCGACAAGTGGTGCAGTCTTACCGGTTTGCAGGCTAATGAACAGGATCTAAAACAAATGACGTTCGATGACCTTCTCGGTAATGTCCGGAATAACTGCGAAGTGGTGATACCGTCAGACTGGGGCCAGGGACGTGCCACGTTCGGCGGCCTGGTCGCGGCCCTGGTGTTTGAGGTGATGGCATCAAAAGTGGCGGATGATCGCGCCATGCGGGCTCTTCAGGTGTCTTTTGTCGGCCCCGTAGAGCCGGATGTGCCGGCCCGTGTTGAGGCCGAAGTCCTGCGTGAAGGCAAGGCAGTATCCCAGGTCCAGGGACGGATCCTTCAGAATGGCGAGCCCCGCCTTGTCTGTCTGGCCAGTTTCGGGGGAGACCGTGAGTCTGCTGTCCGAGTGGCGCCGACATCGGCGCCGGAAGCGGTGCCGGTAGAGCAATGTCAGTCACTTCCGTATATCCCGAAAGTGACGCCGGAGTTTACCCGTCATATCGAAATGCGCTGGGCGTTTGGCCATATGCCATTCTCCGGTAAGGGCGGGCGCGAAATGGGGGGCTGGATGAAGTTCCGGGAAGCCCCGGAGACTATGACCGACGCCCACATTGTTGCTCTGGTAGATGCCTGGCCACCGGCGCTGTTGCCGCATCTCAAGGGGCCGGCGCCAGCCAGTTCCCTGAGCTGGGCGCTGGAGATTGTCCATCCCCGGCCTGCCATGAAGCCGGATGACTGGCTGCTGTACCGGGCAACCATCGACCAGGCTGGCGCCGGATATGGTCACACTCATGCTGGTATCTGGACTCCGGCCGGTGAACTGGTGGCCCTGAGCCGGCAAACGGTTACAGTCTTCGGCTGAGTGAGGCGGGCCTGGCTATCAGGCCGCCATCTCGGCTTTGAGCGCGTCCAGAATGACCCGGGCAAACTGTCGGGGGGAATCTTCCTGCAGGAAATGTCCGCCGTTGAGGGTGATATGGGGCTGGCCGAAGGCTCCGGGGATTCGCCGCTGCATATAACGGTCGCCACCCCGGGTAATCGGGTCGCCGCTGCTGAAGCAGGTGATAAAGGGTTTGCGCCATTTTTCCAGCACGCGCCAGGCTTCCCGGTTGGCGGCGCTGGCCGGGTCGTTGGGTGAGGTTGGCACCAGTGCCGGGAACGCCCGGGCACCGGCTTTGTAATCCGGTGTCGGGAAGGGCGCCTCGTAGGCGGCTATTTCGGCCGGGCTTAGTGACCGTTCGGTACCAAGCTGGACAATCCGGCCTATCGGAAACCAGGGGCTATGGCTGGCAAACGCCTTCCAGAGTCTGAAGACGGCCGGTACCCGGGTGTCCCCCGTTGGCAGCATGCCGTTGCCGACAATGATCCGGCTGAACCGACGATGATGCTCTGCGGCCAGCCTTAATCCCAGCAGTGAGCCCCAGTTCTGACACACCAGCGTGACGTTGGTCAGGTCCAGTGTTTCAAGCCAGTGGGTCAGCCAGCGCATGTGGCTGTCATAACTGTAGTCGCTGACATCGGCGGGTTTGTCTGACTTGCCAAAACCAATCAGATCGGGCGCCAGCACCCGATGGCCCGCTTCGGCGACAAGCGGAATCATGTGCCGGTAGAGATAGGACCAGGATGGCTCCCCGTGAAGCATCACCACTGGGTCTGCGTGGGCGGGTCCTTCGTCTACATAGTGCATCCGAAGACCTGGCTCAACATCCAGATAGTGTGCTGAAAAGGGGTAATCCGGGAGGCCTGCGAAGCGGGCTTCGTCGGTTCTCAGAATACGCATGCCATCGACTGTCCTGACTGAGTGGTTGCGTGATTATCGGTACGACAATCGTCGAAGGTCAGGATAAATCAGATGGGAATTTTGTGTGTTTGAGTTGCGTAACAGAGCGTTGCCAGTTTGAATCAGGATGCGATGTCAAACAGGCGTTCTGGGTTTTCCACCTGGGCCAGAGCCTCGTCGCAGCAGTTCACCGCGCCGCAATCGTCCGCGGAGCACAGGCCGATGGTGTTGCACTCAATGGCCTGATGGGCGTCGCCCTGGTTACGGAAAATTCTGGCGCGGGAGAGAATGGAATGGCAATGCCCGCACAACAGGGTGGGCACGGCGCTCCCCTGGGCCAGGATGGCAGTGTAATGGTTGTTGTCTGTCATAGTTATCCTCCTGATCAGATCACAGTAAGGGCGAAGTGTGACATTTCAAAGTCAGTCCGGGCCTGGGCCCTGCACTTCGGCTTCCGCAGTTGTACGTATCAGGCGTCAGGATCGACCAACGGCCGGCGGTTGGAGCGCTTGTCCTCCCAGTCGAGTTGCTTGGGGTCGTACCAGCCAAGTCCGTCCAGAACCCGTTGGCGAGTGTATTCAGACAGCGTGGGCCAGAGCTCCTGGAAATCCTCCAGGCCGCGATCCCGCAATCGTTGCTGCTTGCCACTCAGGCGGCTGATGGTTCTGGGCAGGTGCAGGGCCTCGCCCAACTGGCCGGGCACGAGTACCTCCTGGCCCATCACCTTGCGACGATGGGTTCGGGCTGCCAGCACTTTCTGCAGTTCCAGTGCGGCCTCCAGCGCGCTCTCCACGGTAAAGTTGTCTGCTTCCAACCACATAACCTGTATTGTTGGCTGATTGATAACCAACCACTATAACGCGAACCCCACTACACTGGCCACGCTATCGTGGTAGTCTGCTTTCCCTATCAGCCCCGATGGGCATGTTCTGGACAGGAATTGTTTAACTATGTACGCAAAACTTGAAACACGGACTTTTCTTGCGATGCTGCTCGGTGTGTCGCTTGCGTTCATTCTGTTGATGAAGCCGTTCTTTGGCCCGATCTTCTGGGCGGTGGCCATTGCGCTGATTTTCCATCCGGTGCAGCAGTTGCTGGTACGCAGACTTGGCGACCGGCCGACACTAAACGCCCTGATTACACTGTTCGTGTGTATGGTGATCGTGGTGATTCCGGTGCTGGTACTGGGCGCGGCGCTGATCGCGGAAGGTATGGGGATCTACCAGAAGATCCAGGCCGGAGAGATCCGGCCGGGGGAATACATTGATCAGGTTAACCAGTCGTTTCCTGCCATCCAGGCCTTTCTGGCCCAGTTTGACATCAATTTTGCGGATCTGAGGGACCGCGCCGTTAATGCCTTTCTGGGGGGGAGTCAATTTCTGGCCAAGCAGGCCCTGGGCATCGGGCAGAACACCTTTCAGTTCTTTCTGGGTCTGGCTCTGATGGTTTACCTGGCCTTTTTCCTGATCCGTGATGGCCAGAAACTGATAGAGCTGATGATTCGCGCCTTGCCGCTGGGTGATGAGCGTGAGCGCCTGTTGTTTGCCAAATTCGCGGAAGTCACCCGTGCCACGGTCAAGGGTAACCTGCTGATCGCCATCATTCAGGGGGCGCTTGGTGGCATAATCTTCTGGATACTTGGCATTACCGGAGCCTTGCTGTGGGGGGTGGTCATGGCCATCGTCTCATTGCTGCCAGCCGTCGGGGCTGCGATTGTCTGGGTGCCGGCGGCCATCTATCTGGCTGCCGTGGGGGACATTGTGCCGGCCATCATTCTGACCGCCTATGGGGTGGTGGTGATTGGTCTGGCGGATAACCTGCTCCGGCCTGTGCTGGTAGGGCGGGACACCAAAATGCCGGACTATCTCGTGCTTTTGTCCACCCTGGGCGGCATTGTTATGTTCGGCATCAATGGTTTTGTCATGGGTCCGCTGGTGGCGGCGCTTTTCATGGCGTTCTGGGGCATTTTTATCCGTGAATTTGGCCAGTATCACTATGCCGATCCGGCAAATCCCGAGAATGGTCCGGCCCGCGAAGATTAAATTATGTTATGGTCTAGGAAGCGCTGATACGTAGAGGAAGGCGCCACACTATAAAAACAGAACAGCAGATGTCACAGAGATATCCAGGAGTAGATCAGGTGAGAACCATGAAAACAGTCACCCGTCACATCGGCAGGACGGCGCTGGCGGTCGGAACGGTCGCCCTGCTGGGTCTGGCACCCGTTGCCCAGGCCAATGAAGTGGTCGCGCTCAAGCACGCGCTTTATGGCGCCGGTTACGACATCACCAATGTCAGCCCGAGCATGGATGACAAGACCAGGGCGGAACTGACCCGCTTCCAGAAAGACAACGGCCTTGAGGCAACCGGTATTCTGAACGAGGAAACCGAGCGTGCTCTGGGGCTGATCACCGTGCAGCAGGCGGCCGCTGATGCGGGCCAGTCTGCGCCGGCGGCAACTGCGCAGGCGGCACCGGCAGAACCGGCTCCAGCTGAGACCGAGTCTTCTGCCGAAGACACCATCGAAGAAGACGAAGATGGTGGCTGGTCGCTCTGGTAAACGCCAGTCCCCGGATAAAAAAAAGCCCGCAAGGCAAACACTTTGCGGGCTTTTTTGTGGTCCAGATTCAGTCCAGCTTGCTCAAATCCCGAACCGCACCTTTATCGGCACTGGTGGCCAGCAGTGCGTAGGCTTTGAGGGCGGCGGATACCTTCCGGTCCCTCGGTAACTCCGGTTTCCAGCCCCTGGCGTCGCGTGCTTCCCGTCGCTGTGCCAGTTCTTCCTTACTGACCTGAACATTGATAGATCGGTTGGGGATGTCGATCAGAATGGTATCGCCATCCTCAATCAGACCAATCGCGCCACCGGCAGCAGCTTCCGGCGAAGCATGGCCGATGGAGAGCCCTGAAGTTCCGCCGGAGAACCGGCCATCGGTCAGCAGTGCACAGTCCTTGCCCAGCCCCTTGGATTTCAGGTAGCTGGTCGGGTAGAGCATTTCCTGCATTCCTGGACCGCCTTTGGGCCCTTCGTACCGAATGATCACCACATCACCGGCCTTGACCTCGTCACCCAGAATGCCGGCCACGGCGGAATCCTGGCTTTCGAAGACCCGGGCCTTGCCCTCGAAGACGTAGATGCTTTCATCAACGCCCGCGGTTTTCACCACGCAGCCATCCTGGGCGATATTGCCATACAGTACCGCCAGACCGCCTTCTGAAGAATAAGCGTGTTCCACGGAGCGGATGCAGCCGTCTTCACGGTCGCCATCGAGGCTTGGCCAGCGGGTGCTCTGGCTGAAGGCTGTCTGAGTCGGAATACCGGCGGGGCCAGCTTTGTAGAATTCGATCACTTCGGGTGTTGGCGAGCGCATGATGTCCCAGGTTTCCAGGGCTTCACGCATGGTTTTGCTGTGAGCCGTGGGCAGGTCGACGTTAATCAGGCCGCCGCGCTCCAGTTCACCCAGAATGCCCATGATACCGCCGGCGCGGTGCACGTCTTCCATGTGGTACTTGGGGGAGTTGGGAGCAACCTTACACAGCTGCGGAACCTTGCGGGACAAGCGATCGATATCGGCCATGGAGAATTCAACACCGCCCTCCTGTGCCGCAGCCAACAGGTGCAGGATGGTGTTGGTGGAGCCGCCCATGGCAATGTCCATGGTCATGGCGTTCTCGAATGCTTCCACAGAGGCGATGCTGCGCGGCAGAACGCTGGCATCGTTCTGCTCGTAATAGCGTTTGGCATTCTCCACAATCTGACGACCGGCTTTCAGGAACAACTGTTCCCGGTCGGCATGGGTGGCCAGCATGGAGCCATTGCCGGGCAGGGCCAGGCCGATGGCTTCGGTCAGACAGTTCATGGAATTGGCGGTGAACATGCCGGAGCAGGAACCGCACGTAGGGCAGGCGCTGCGTTCGTATTCCTCGACCATCTCATCGGTCGCCGTTGGATCGGCGGCGATGACCATGGCATCCACCAGGTCGAGCTTGTGTTCAGAAAGCTTGGTTTTTCCGGCTTCCATCGGGCCGCCGGAAACAAAAATGGTGGGAATGTTCAGGCGCATGGCGGCCATTAGCATGCCCGGGGTAATCTTGTCGCAATTGGAGATGCACACCAGCGCATCGGCGCAGTGGGCGTTGACCATGTATTCCACCGAGTCGGCGATGATTTCCCGCGACGGCAGGGAGTAAAGCATGCCATCGTGCCCCATGGCGATACCATCATCTACAGCAATGGTGTTGAACTCTTTGGCAACACCGCCGGCCGCTTCGATCTCGCGGCAAACCAGCTGGCCCAGGTCTTTCAGGTGAACGTGCCCGGGCACAAACTGGGTAAAGGAGTTGGCAACGGCGATGATGGGTTTGCCGAAGTCCTCGTTCTTCATGCCGGTGGCACGCCAGAGGGCGCGGGCACCGGCCATATTGCGGCCGGCGGTAGAAGTGTGGGAACGATACTGGGGCATGGTAGGCGGTTCTCTCCCTAGGTTATCGGATAAAGTGAAAGACCAGAGGATAACAGATTCGACGCCGCTCGCATGGCTGTTTTCCCGAGTGGTGATTACAATACGTAACATGTGATGCCCGTTTATTATCCAGCAGTTCAGGGGAGTCTGCCTATGGGCGGCCAGGAAAGCCTGCCATTACGTCGTCTTAAAAGTTTTCAGCCTTTGGGCCGTCTGACTGACGATCAGCTTGTGTTGTTGGCCAGCCGGGCTGAGCGCAGAACCCACGGACCAGGGCAGAGGGTCATGGAACGGGGCGTTCGGGATGGTCTGGATTATTTTCTGATTTCCGGCGCCGTGGAGCTGCAATCGGTTGATGGTCGTAAGTCGACCATTGAGGCTGAGACCGACAAAGCTCTCAATCCAGTAGCCCGTCTGCAGCCCCGGATGTATGACGTTACTGCGGTCAAACCCTGCGAGTTTCTGGTGATCGAGCAGGAAGTGCTGAACCAGATGCTGAGGGCGGCGCCCATTTCCCAGGTGGAAATGGACTCGTCCGATCACGACGAAGATCAGAGCGAAGAGCACCATCTGTTGATGGAGTTCTACTCTGAGCTGCGGTCCAATCAGGTCCAGCTGCCGAGTGTGCCGGATGTGGCCTGGAAAGTCCGGCGGGTGGTGGACCGGGAGGACTCGTCGGCCACCGAGGTCGCTTCTGCGGTGTCGGCAGACCCGGCCATGGCGGCCAAGCTGGTACGTTCCTGCAACAGTCCGCTCTATCGCGGTTTCAGCGATGTCCGCAATGTGCGTGAGGCCGTGGTTCGTCTGGGCATGCGAACCACCCGGCAATTAGTGACGGTGTTCGCCATGCGCGAGGTGTTCAAGACCCGTCGGGCGCCATTGCAGAAAGAAATGGAGCAGCTATGGCGCCATTCCCGGGAGGTGGCGGCGCTGTGCTGGGTGCTGGCGGACCACGCCACACGCATTGATCCTGAGGAAGCCTTACTGGCGGGGTTGCTGCATGATATCGGGGTGGTTCCTGTACTGGTGCAGGCCGAGCACCACGTCAATCTGTTCGCCGATGACAGAAACCTGCACCATGCCATCGACGAACTCCGCGCCGATGTCGGGTGTGCGGTACTTGAGAACTGGGCGTTCCCGAAAGCTTTCGTGGAGGCGGTGCGTCATGCGGAAGACTGGCATCATGAGTGCCGGGAAACTGCGCCCCAACTGGTTGATGTGGTGATTGTTGCCCAACTGCATTCGATGATTGGCTCCAGCCAGAATGAGGGGCTTCCAGCCTTTGATCAGGTGCCGGCATGGCGCCGGCTGGGCGAGTTGGAATTGAATGCTTCCAGAAGTCTGCAACTGCTGAGTGAGGCCCGGGAACGGGTGGATGAAGTGCAGAAGCTTCTTTCGATTCGATAGACCAAGCCGCAGCAGGAGCCTGGCCAGTAGTGACTGAAAAACTTATGAACGTACCGCTGTTTCCATTGAATTCAATCATACTCCCCGGGGGGCGAATCCCCCTGCAGCTGTTCGAGCCCCGTTATATCGACATGCTCACCCGTTGCCTGAAGGAAGATCGCGGCTTTGTGGTGGTTTTGTTGCGGGAAGGTGCCGAGACCGAAGCCCGGGCCTCGTTCTACGACATGGGTACCTACGTCCGGATCATCGACTTCCAGCAACTGGATAACGGTTTGCTGGGTATCACCGTTGAGGGAGATTGCAAGGTTTCCGTCGTCCGTAGCTGGCAGCAGGAGGATGGCCTCAATGTCGGCGATGTGGAGTGCCTGATTGCCGAGGCCGAGAGCGATGTGCCGGAACGCTACCATGAGTTGCCCTCGGTTTTGCGGGCACTGTTCCGGCATCCGGTGGTCAAGGATCTGGAAATGGATGTGGATTATGACGATGCCCGCCATATTGGCTGGAGGCTGACCGAATTGCTGCCGCTGGATAAGCAGGAAAAACAGCGGCTGGCGGAATTACAGGATCCGCTTGAACGGCTTGACCGACTGCAACAGTTGCTGGAAGCGCTGGAACAGGGCGGCTGACGGTTATAGCTGAGGGGCGTAACTCACCACGGCAGTTTCCCAGTTACCCATCATGTAGATGGCCACGAAAGCCAGCCAGCCGATTCCGGCGGCCCAGGTCAAGCTGTCCGGGCTCAGCGCCACCCTGTCATATCGGCTGTAACTGGCCCGTGTCGCACCGGTGATCGCGAGCCCCAGAAACAGGCCTCCAAGCACATCCGTGAACCAGTGCACGCCGAGATACAGTCGGCTCAGGGCTACCGGCAGCAAGGGTAGTGACAGAAACAGGTAATGTTGCCAGCGCTGGTGTTTGCGGTTTTCGCCCGCGACGAAGCTGGCTGCCAGGGTAACCAGCACGGTCATACCGGCCGTATGCCCACTGGGGTAAGCGCCGGAGCTTGGTGCCGAGAGCACCTGATCTGGCCGGCTGATGCCGATACCTGCTTTCAGCAGCCAAACGCTGATCCCGGTGATGGCTGCTGCAGTGGCAATATGAATGGCGGCTGCGTAGTAGCCCCGGAACGCCAGCAAGAGGACGGCAAACACGGCGGCAGCGAACAGGACCGGGGGATCTCCCAGCAAGGTGAACGCTACCATCGGAAGATCCAGTAGGGGTTGGCGCAGAGCGCCGAACCATTGCAGCACTTGCTGGTTCATAAAGGCCAGCTCATCACTGACTCCGACCAACTGTGCCAGCCCAAGAAACAATGCGAGCGAGGTGGCCGTCATTAGCAGTGAGGGCAGAGGAAATTCCCCCTGCTGAGCCGGCCGCTCGCTGCTGTACAGACGCCAGAACCGGTGTGTTGCGTCGTATTGACTCATCCGGGATTCCAGCCATTGATAGAGCCAGCTCCCTTCACCAACGCCGAGCCGAATCCGCAAAACAATCAGATAGACAACCACCAGTGCCGCACCACTGACCGCAAGTACCAGATAGAAATGGGGTGGGGGTTTGATCTCGCTGCTCATGGCCGAGCCTACGAAAAATCCCGGCAGGACATACACCAGGGCCCAGCCCGCGGCTGATAGCAGATTGAAGGTGAGAAAACGCTGCCAGGACATGGTCAGCGCACCGGCAATCAGGGGAATGACCGGGCGTATCGGCCCAACAAAACGGCCAATGACCACGCTTTTTCCTCCGTGGGCGCGAAAAAAGCTCTCTCCGCGGGCAATGAGCCCCGGGTATCGACTGAATGGCCAGACGGTATTCAGACGCCCCTTGAACAGGCGGCCGATGGCGAAGCTGATCGCATCCCCTGCCACGGCACCAAGGCCGGCCCACAGCAGGGCGTCGGACAAGGGCAGGCCGCTCTTGCCGGCAAGCGCGGCAAATGCGAACAATAAAGCCACTCCAGGTATGATAATGCCGGCAACCGCCAGCGATTCTATCAGCGCGGTCAGGAACAGGGCGGCAATCAGCCAGCCCGGATTGGCGGCTACCCAGGAAGTAACGTCGGTGAGCCAGGTCGCGGTCATGCCTTGACAGGCTCTCCCGGGCTGAACCAGGCAGAATCCGCTCCTCGCTTCCTGGCTTCGAGCATGGCGGTGACGGCGCGGTCACGCAATGAATGGGTGCTGGTGTCGCCGTTGCCCCGGGTGGTGCAGCCGAGGCTGACCGATATTTTGCCAACCTGGGCCCAGTCATGTTCACTGAGGGTCCTGCGAATGCGCTCTGCAATGACCCGTACCCCTTCCTCCGGCGTAAACGGCAGGATCAGGAAGAACTCCGATCCGTTGATACTGTAGAGCGAATCCCCGGCCCGGATGATTTCAAACAGGGTACCTGTAACGTCGCGTAGCAGCGTTTGCAGGCCGGCCTTACCGTGCAGGTCGCGAATTTCGTCGGCATGGTCGATGTTCAGACTGACGACCGACAATGGGTGGCCGGTGGCAATGGCACGACTGATTTCCTTCTGCAGTGTCTCATCCAGAAAACGGGCGTTATGGGCTCCGGTGGCGGGGTCGGTAATGGCAAGATCCTGGGCCGATTGCGCCATATGGTCGTAGTGCCAGATATACAGGGCGGTCACTGCCAGCAGTGCTATAAGGCCGGCTGTCGTCATCAGGGCAGTGTCTATGGATGTCGACAGCCAGGTGACAGCCAGCACCGGCACCAGCAGCATCGCTGAGAGCATTAGTCCATGCCGCAGGGGCAAAATCAGCAGGTTCAGCGAAAGCAAAGGCATGGCCCAGTGGCTGATGCCCGGGGCATCCATTGTCAGTACCGCTGCAACCAGACCACTGTTAAGGCCGGCGAGAATGACCAGGTGGCCGGGCGCGGAGAGCTGCTGGCGACGGCATAGCCAGGTATAGACCAGGCCGGCAACCAGTAAGGCGGTCATGGCCAGGGCCAGATAGAACAGCTGGTAAAAGCCGTAACGCAGGTTCTGCAGTGCCAGCGCGGCGGTGAACAGCGCCGCCAGGCCGTAGCCAAAGGCGTGGGTCCAGGTTCGGAGTCGGGTCTCGGTCATTGCGTTGCCTCCCTGCCGGAAGGTTCAGTCAGTCCGCTGGCCTCTGGGGGTACCGGGTTGCTGTAGGTCTGGGTCCGGTTACCGCCCTGCTGTTGGGCGCGCCGCAGGGCGTTGGCAACGCTCTGTTGCAGGCTGTCGGCATCGTCGCCGATATTGAGCCCGGCCACGCCGGTGCTGACCGTAAGCTTCAGGCCGTGCGAATCCATCAGCGTGCACAGGCCGCGGCGAACCTGTTCTGCAGTGCGGGCTGCCTCGGCAGTATTGGCGCCGGGGAGAATCACCAGAAACTGAAGGTCGGCCACCCGGTAATAGGTATCGAAATCCCGAAGCTGAGAGTGCAGGTAGCGGCCGATGCGTGGCAGGATCGCGCGAATGTCTTCGTCCGGATCGACGTCGCTCAGGTGAGTATCCAGCCCGATCATCATCACCGACATGTTGGTGCCTTCCCGCTCGCTGCGCTGTATTTCCTTGTGCAGGTCGGCTGACAGGTATTCCCGGCTGGCTGCCTGGGTAAGCTCATCGGTACGGCGCAGGGGCGCAAGCTGCCGGGATTTGTACTCGCGCATGAACACCAGAATGGCTCCGAGGAGCGTGGTCAGTACCAGTGCAGTCATCATCTGGTGCCTGTCCGGGAGGGCTATCGCCCACTGGGTGCCGGCCAGCACTAGGAAAATGAAGATAACAGTAACAATGGCGGCCAGATAGACCGGCGCCATGGCAAACAGTACCAGCGGTAGGGCATAGAGCCAGTGGCTGAGTGGCCAGGGGCCCAGCCAGATGGCCGATACCAGCGCCAGAATCAGGGCTGTCAGAAAGAATGCCCGTAATTGTGGCCAGGGGGCATTTTGATGTGTTTTGCCCTGATGGGTGCCCGCAAGGCAAAGACCAGCCGCAGCTGCAGCTGCCACTGCCGCCAGCAGTTCCCCCATGAACAGACAGAGCCCGGTGGTCAGGCCAAAGGCAATAAACCCGCTGCGGGAAAACTTGCCGGGAAGAAATTTTTCGGCGGTTTGGGGCATTGAGTCTGTCCTTTGCTGGCGCATCCATTTGAACCTGTGCAGCGCTATAATAGTCGTTTGGGGTGCGGACTTGAAACGGGAAAGGTAAAGTAACCCTCCCGTTTTGGAATCAGCTTGCAGAATTAAGGGTAAATCAATGGATGTAGCAGCCTACATGACGGAGCTCGGCCAGCAGGCCAGGGCCGCTTCCCGGGAAGTCGCCCGGTCCTCCACTGCCGTGCGGAATCAGGCACTTCTGGCCACCGCCGCCGCCCTGGACGCCGCCAGATCCGAGCTTGCCACGGCTAACAGCAAGGATCTGGAGCGTGGCCGGGAAAACGGACTCGACAGTGCCATGCTGGATCGCCTGGAGCTTACCTCTCAGCGCATCGATGCCATGATTGAGGGTTTGCGCCAGGTGGCTGCGCTCCCGGACCCTGTGGGTGTGATTACCGATATGACCTATCGCCCGTCGGGTATTCAGGTAGGCAAGATGCGGGTGCCACTGGGGGTAATCGGTATCATTTACGAGTCGCGGCCCAATGTCACGGTCGAGGCTGCCAGCCTGTGCCTGAAATCCGGCAACGCAACCATTCTGCGCGGCGGCTCCGAGGCGATTCACTCCAACCAGGCCATTGCCCGTTGTCTCAAACAGGGCCTGAGCGAGGCGGGGTTGCCGGAAACTGCAGTCCAGGTGGTCAGCACCACCGACAGGGCCGCTGTGGGTGAGCTGATCACCATGCCTCAGTTCGTGGATGTAATTGTTCCCCGCGGCGGTAAGGGCCTGATCGAGCGTATCAGTCGGGACGCCCGTGTGCCGGTAATCAAGCATCTGGATGGTGTGTGTCATGTTTACATCGACAGCCATGCCGACCCGGAGAAGGCGCTGAAGGTAGCGGTTAATGCCAAAACCCAGCGTTACGGGACCTGCAATACCATGGAAACCCTGCTGGTTGATGACGAGGTGGCGGAGGACTTGTTGCCGCTGCTGGCGGAACAGTTCCGAAGCAAAACCGTGGAGTTGCGGGGGTGCCGGCGCACCTGTGCCATTCTCGGAGATATTGTCGAAGCCACCGAGGAAGACTGGCACGCGGAATACCTTGCCCCCATTCTGGCGGTGAAGGTGGTTGACGGACTGGATGGTGCCATTGAGCATATCAATCGCTACAGCTCCCAGCACACCGACAGCATTATCACCGAAAACTACACCCGTGCCCGTCGGTTCCTGACGGAGGTGGATTCCAGTTCTGTCATGGTCAATGCCTCAACCCGATTTGCCGATGGCTTCGAGTATGGCCTGGGCGCTGAGATTGGTATTTCCACCGATAAGATCCATGCCCGTGGGCCGGTCGGTCTGGAAGGGCTTACCTCACAGAAGTACGTGGTGTTCGGTGACGGCCATATCCGGACCTGACACCATGCATGTGATCTACGGCGGCACCTTTGACCCGATTCACCACGGTCACCTCCGGCTGGCGCTGGAAGTGTCCGAGGCGCTGGAGGTGAGCCAGGTGCACCTGGTGCCCAGCCATATCCCGCCGCATCGGGGTAGCACCGGAGCCAGTTCGGCGCAGCGTCTGGAGATGATCCGGCAGGCCATCGCCGGCGAACCCGCGCTGGCGCTGGACGAGCAGGAGGTGCACCGGGGCGGAGCCTCATACACCGCCGATACATTGCGCCAGCTTCGGGCCGAGCTGGGGCCGGATTGTCCTCTGGTGATGGTGGTCGGTACCGACGCTTTCTCATCGTTTGACCGCTGGCGCGAGTGGCAGGAGATCCCCGGGCTTGCCCATATCGTGGTGGTGCGCCGCCCCGGCTCGGAACTGCCGGTGGGCAGCGAGGCAGCGCAGTTGGTAGCAGAGCGCTGTGTGGGTTCAGCGTCGGAGCTGCATTCGCGGCCGGCGGGCCTGGTATTGGAGCTGGCGCCGCCGTTGCTGGACATTTCCGCCACGGGTATTCGACGGCGTATCGCGGCGGGTCGGTCGCCACGCTACCTCACCCCGGATGACGTCTGCCAGAGTATCCGCGCCTGGGGGCTCTACGGTGCCCGGCCCGTTGAAAGCCAATAGGAGTTATTCACAGGCGTCTTTGATGCTACAATCGCGTCTGAATATCATTGATCGGGTGGCCATACCGGCCAGTACCCGTACTACAGGGTAATTATGCAGGCTGAACAACTGAAAGATCTGGTCGTTAACGCACTGGAAAATATCAAGGCTCAGGACATCAGTGTGATTGATGTTCGCGACCGCACCAGCGTGACCGATTTTATGGTTCTGGCATCCGGTACCTCCAACCGACATGTAAAATCCCTCGCGGATTCGGTGGTGATCGAGGCCAAAGAGCAGGGTGTACGTGCATCCAATGTTGAAGGTGAAGGCGGCAGTGACTGGATCCTGGTTGATCTGGGTGACGTGGTTGTTCACGTGATGATGCCTGCTACCCGGGAGTTCTACGATCTGGAGCGCTTCTGGCGTGATGCTCCGGATCTCGGTGCTGCGGGCAGCGAGTAGTCATGCGCCTGCGTCTGATCTGTGTGGGGCAGAAAATGCCCGACTGGGTCACTGCGGGGTACAACGACTACGCTCGCCGGATGCCGCCCGAGTTGCCCCTTGAACTGACTGAAATCCCCATGGCCCACCGGGGCAAAAATCCCGACATCTCCCGACTGATGCAGCGGGAAAGCGACGCGATACTGTCTGCAGCAGGCACCCGTGACCGCGTGGTGGCTCTGGAGGTGGGTGGGCGCCCCTGGTCAACGGAAAAACTCGCCTCACAGCTGGAAAACTGGCAACAGGACGGCCGGGATGTCGCTTTTCTGGTCGGCGGCCCCGACGGCCTGGCGGATGCCTGTCGACAGCGGGCGGATCAGCAATGGTCACTGTCGCCTCTTACCTTGCCCCACCCTCTGGTGAGAATCCTCTTGGCTGAGCAACTCTACCGGGCCTGGAGCATCACCCGTAACCACCCTTACCACCGGGCCTAGGAACAGACATGGTCTGGGGCGAACTGAAAAATACCGCAGCGGAGCGTCGGCTGTTCCAGCGCCGGGCCATGGTGATGCTGGTGTTCGTCCTGGTGCTGATGACCGGGTTGCTGGCTCGGATGTACCAGTTGCAGATCGTTGAGCACGAGATTTACACCACGCTGTCTGACAAAAACCGGGTTCAGGTACAGTCGGTACCGCCTCCCCGAGGCCTGGTGTACGACCGGAATAACGTTCTGCTGGCGGAGAATCGCCCGGTATTCAGCCTGACGGTAGTGCCGGAGCGCGTTGGCGACATGGATGCAACCCTGGCGCGCCTGAGCGACATCCTGAGTATTGCCGATGAAGATCTGGAACGATTCCAGCGCCGACTGCGGGAGCCGCGACGTCCGTTCCAGGCGATCCCCCTGAGTTACGATCTCGACGAAGCCGAAATTGCCCGCATGGCAGTGCACCGGCATCAGTTTCCCGGGGTGGAGGTTGAGGCCGAACTGGTTCGCTACTATCCCCATAGCGAGCTGACCGCCCATGCCCTGGGGTTTGTCGGCCGTATCAATCGCGACGAACTCCAGCGTATCGATCCGGTCAATTACGCGGGGACCAACTACATCGGCAAATCCGGCATTGAGCGTTTCTACGAGGAGGCGCTTCACGGTCAGGTGGGCTACCAGCATGTAGAAACCAACGCCCGTGGCCGGATCTTGCGGGTGCTTGAGCGAGTAAATCCTGTTCCGGGCGAAGACCTCCAGCTCCATCTTGATTTGCGGCTCCAGCGTCGGGCGCATGAGCTGATGGAGGGCAGGCGAGGTGCGATCATTGCTATCGAACCCAAGACCGGCGGGATTCTGGCGCTTGCCAGTGTGCCCGGTTTTGATGCCAATAAATTTGTGACCGGTATCAGTGTCAATGATTATCGCGAATTGAGTCAGAGTATCGATAAGCCATTGTTTAACAGGGCGCTCCGTGGCCAGTACCCCCCTGCGTCGACCATCAAGCCCATGATGGCTGTTGCAGCGCTGGACAGCGGCGCAACGGATAAAGACCGTAGAATCTGGGACCCGGGATACTTCCAGCTCCGTGAGGGCGGGAGGCGTTTTCGGAACTGGAATCGCTCTGGTGATGGCTGGGTGGATCTGAAGTACTCGATGGCGAGATCCAATGATGTTTACTTTTACGCAGTGGGCGTTGATATGGGGGTGGATGTCATGTCTTCCTATCTGGCCCGGTTCGGCTTTGGTGAGGATGCCACCCTGGATGTGTCCGGTGCTTTGACCGGGTTGTTGCCGACCGCAGACTGGAAAAGGGCCGTGAGAAATGAACCCTGGTATCCCGGAGACTCAGTCAACATGAGCATTGGACAGGGTTTTTTGCTGGCAACGCCCATGCAACTGGCAACAGCTACAGCATTGATTGCCAATCGCGGAGCCTGGGTTGAGCCCAGGTTGCTTAAGGATGTTCACGGCGACAGTCCAGTGGAGGAATTCCTGCCGGAGCAGACGCATGAGCAGCTTGAACTGAAGGATCCTGACGATTGGGAATATGTCGTCGATACCATGGAAGAAGTGATGCACGGTGCCAGGGGGACGGGGCGAAGCGCTGGTCGAGGCGCAAGCTACCGAATGGCTGGAAAAACGGGCACGGCCCAGGTATTCAGTCTTGGTCAGGATGAGGAGTACGACGAAGAGCAGATAAGGGAACGACTTCGGGACCACGCGCTGTTTGTCGGGTTTGCGCCAGCGGATGACCCCAAGATCGCAGTGGCGGTTATCGTTGAAAATGGTGGCAGTGGCAGCGGCGCCGCGGCTCCGGTTGCCCGGGCCTTGTTTGATGCCTGGCTGGAGGAGTTTCCGGCGGAGCAGGCAGAACCTGTGATCAGCGATTCCAGCGCGGCCGGGGGAGACAACTGATGGCCGGTAGCAAATTGTGGAGCAGTCAGACTGGCAGCGATCTGGGGCGCAACCGCAGTATCTGGTCAGCGTTGCATCTGGACCCGATTCTCCTGGGGCTTCTGTTGTTACTCGTCGGTGGCGGCCTTTTTGTGCTTTACAGTGGTGCTGACCGGAATATTGATGTGGTCAAGGCACAGGGCATTCGCCTGGGCGTTGCCTTTGTGGTGATGTTCGTATTCGCTCAGTTGGATCCGGCGGTCTTTCGCCGATGGGCACCCTGGCTCTACGGCTTGGGGCTGATCGGGCTGGTCGCCGTGTTGCTGGTGGGTGTCGGTGCCAAAGGGGCGCAACGCTGGCTGGCGTTGCCTGGCCTGCCCCGGTTTCAGCCTTCCGAGTTCATGAAGCTGGTGGTGCCGATGATGGCAGCCTGGTATCTGTCTCGTTATTACCTGCCACCGACCTTCCCCAGGGTGATGACGGGGCTGGTGATCGTTCTGCTGCCGATGTTCCTGATCATCCAGCAACCGGATCTCGGTACCTCCTTGCTGGTCGGCATGGCCGGCATTTTCGTGGTGTTTTTTGCCGGTATCAGCTGGAAGTTGATTGCCGCGTTCCTCGCCATGGTCTCGGTTTCTGCCCCGCTGATGTGGTTCTTCGTCATGCGGGAATATCAGAAGCAGCGGGTATTGACGCTGTTGGACCCTCAGAGTGATCCGCTCGGAGCCGGCTGGAACATTATCCAGTCGAAAACCGCGATCGGTTCCGGCGGTATGGAGGGCAAGGGCTGGTTGCAGGGTACCCAGTCACACCTGGAGTTTTTGCCGGAAAGCCACACCGACTTTATTGTCGCGGTGCTGGCAGAGGAGTTCGGTTTTATCGGTATGTTGCTGCTGTTGACGGTGTACTTCCTGATTATCCTGCGTTGTCTCTATATCTCGGTTACCGCCCAGGACTCCTTCAGCCGGTTGGTGGCCGGAGCGCTGACGATGACGTTCTTTATCTATATCTTCGTCAACATCGGAATGGTGAGCGGCCTGTTGCCAGTGGTCGGTGTGCCTTTGCCGTTGATCAGCTATGGCGGCACCTCAAGTGTCACTTTGATGGCGGCGTTCGGCGTGCTGATGTCGATTCACACCCATCGCCGGATGATCACCGCCTGAACCAGTAATGATGGCTGCCCGGTAATGGTGTATACACAAGGGAACCCGTTACAATGTTGCTGGTCAGTAATGGCGGTATCAATACACAGGTTTTGGGGTAGTGAACAGACATGGTCAAGGTCTCTGACAAACGGATTCCCGCACTGGCTTTAGCTGCCTTGCTGGCCGGCTGTGCCAGCAGTCCTGAAGTTGACCACTCGTCACGCTACACCATTAAGCAGGATCGGGCTCCTTCGGGCAGCTTTGACGCCAGTGGCCTGGCCGATGCCACACCCCGTTATGAGCAGCCACGGACGGCTGGCAACAAGTCGCCCTATACGGTCTGGGGCAAGCGCTATCATGTGATGGACAGTAACGACGGCTACGTGCAGCGCGGCACCGCGAGCTGGTATGGCGAGAAGTTTCACGGCCACAAGACCTCCAACGGTGAAGTGTTCGACATGTATGCCATGTCGGCGGCACACAAATCCCTTCGGATTCCGGGTTACGCGCGAGTGACCAATCTCGACAACGGCCGCTCGGTGATTGTCCGTGTGAACGATCGCGGCCCCTTCCACGGGGATCGGCTGATCGATCTGTCCTATGCCGCGGCCAAGAAGCTCGGCTATCAATCCCGTGGTACCGCCAGGGTTGAAGTGGCCGCTATTACGGTGCGTCCGGACGGCGCCATGTTTCTGGCTGGCAAGCCGTTTGATGCCGCTGGCCAGGCTCCGGTGGTTGCCTCACAGGCTTCCGGAACAACAGAGCTGGCCGCCGGTGAGGGGCTGTTTGTCCAGCTCGGCGCATTCAGTCAGCGGGATCCGGCTGAGGCCATGCGCGAGCGTCTGCTGGGAGTGCTGGATAATCCTGTGAGGGTCCGGGAGATCACCACTGATAATGGCCGGTTCCATCGGGTTCAGGTGGGGCCATTCAAGAGCGAGGGCGACGCGCGCTACGCTCAGAACCTTCTGGAATCCAGAGGGTTCCGGCAGTCCATTGTACTGACCGATTCGCACTGAACCGACTGAGTTCAGAACCAACATAAGACAAGCATCTGACGACGAATGAAACTATCCATGGCTTTCAAGACTGTAACTCGAACCCTGTTTCTGGTTTTCTCCCTGTTGCTGATGAGCGGGCAGGCCTCGGCGCAGGCGGTACTGATCCCGTCGCCGCCGCAGATTGCCGGTAGCTCCTGGGTATTGATGGACCCGCTCAGTGGTCGTGTGATCATGGAGCACAACAGCAATGAGCGTTTGCCACCAGCGAGCCTGACCAAAATGATGACGGCCTATATTGTCGAGCGCGAGCTGGATGAAGGCCGTATCTCCATGTCGGATATGGTACCTATCAGTGTCAAGGCCTGGCGCACAGAGGGGTCCAGAACCTTCGTGCAGGAGGGCACCTCGGTGTCCGTTGAGGATCTGCTCAAGGGTGTGATTATCCAGTCTGGCAACGATGCGTCTGTGGCGTTGGCCGAGTTTGTGGCCGGCAGTGAAGGGGCTTTCGTGGACATCATGAACCAACAGGCGCAACTGCTGGGCATGAAAGATACCCACTTCGAAAACGCCACCGGCCTGCCCTCCGCAGACCATTTCTCAACCGCCTACGATCTTGCGATCCTGGCACGGCATATTATCCAGGACTACCCGGAAAACTACCCGCTGTATGCGCAGAAGCACTTCACCTACAACAATATTCGTCAGCCCAACCGAAACAGCCTGCTATGGCGGGATGACAGCGTTGATGGTTTGAAAACCGGGCACACGGAAGAGGCCGGTTATTGTCTGGTGGCATCGGCCAAGCGGGGTGAGACCCGGCTGATTGCTACGGTTATGGGAACCAGCAGCTCTGAGGCCCGGGCCCAGGAAGTGCAGAAAATGCTCAACTACGGCTTCCGTTACTTTGAAACCGAGCGGCTGTTCCGTGCCGGTCAGGAGCTGATGGCGTCCAGAGTGTGGGGCGGTCAGGCGGATGAGGTGTCGGTAGGCATGCCGGAGGATATCTATGTCACCATTCCCCGTGGCTCCCGCGAGCAACTGGAATCGGTGGTCGACCTTGATTCCGTGATAAAAGCGCCCATTAAGGTGGGAGATGAGCTGGGCCGCGTTCGTGTGGTTCTGGATGGTGAAACCCTGGTGGATGAGCCGGTGCTGGCACTTACCGAAGTGCCTGAAGGCGGTTTGTTCAAGCGCATCTGGGACGCCATCAAGCTGTTTTTTGTTCAACTGTTTAACTGAGGTTGAGGCGCTGTTTGCCTTAGCCGGGAGTAATGTGCGGCA
The DNA here is from genome assembly GCF_000475375.1 of Marinobacter sp. EVN1. Classification (NCBI taxonomy): domain Bacteria; kingdom Pseudomonadati; phylum Pseudomonadota; class Gammaproteobacteria; order Pseudomonadales; family Marinobacteraceae; genus Marinobacter; species Marinobacter sp. EVN1. Next base: position 127,969 of record NZ_AXCB01000020.1, on the reverse strand, counting down.
TGACTGAGCCGAAAGCACCAAAAATCGAGTTTCCCTGTGACTATGTCATCAAGGTGATTGGCAATGCCGCGCCCGATTTCACCGAATTTGTGGTGGAGGTCGTTGAGCAGCATGCCCCGGGACTGTCTGAAGCGGACATCTCGGTGAACGACAGCAGCAAAGGCCGGTTTTCTTCGGTTCAGCTGAAAATTGTGGCGACCGGTGAAGATCAGCTCAAAGCACTCTTTGAAGAGCTTAAGGCCAGTGGCCGCGTTCACATGGTGCTGTAACGGTGGCTGACCTCATCGTACGGTCACTGGGGCAACAGCCCTACATGGAAACCTGGGAAGCGATGAAATCGTTCACCGCCAACCGGGACGAGGCCACCGTGGATGAGCTCTGGTGCCTGGAGCATCCCAGGGTGTTTACCCAGGGGCAGGCGGGCAAAGCCGAGCATATCCTTCTGCCAGGAGACATTCCGGTAATTCAGGTGGATCGTGGTGGTCAGGTGACCTATCACGGCCCCGGGCAGCTGGTGATCTACCTGCTGATTGATCTGACCCGGCGTAAACTCGGGGTGCGTAACCTGGTCAGTGCCATTGAGCAGGCGATTGTCCGTACCCTGGCCCAAGGCGGCATCGAAGCAGCACCGCGGTCAGATGCACCGGGTGTCTATGTGAATGGCGCCAAGATTGCGTCCTTGGGTTTGAGGGTCCGCCGGGGCTGCTCCTTCCATGGCCTGGCTTTGAATGTGAACATGGACATGGAACCCTTCTCCCGAATCAACCCTTGTGGCTACGCGGGTATGTCCATGTGCCAAGTCAGTGATTTTGAGGTCGGAGCCTCGGTCTATGACCTGGAACGCCGGCTGGTGAGCGAGCTGGTCGAAGGCCTGGGCCATTGTCAGGTGGAGCAACGTCAGGGCTGGTGAAGCGCCTCAGTAGCCTGACACACGCGATTTCTCCCCAGCGTCTTGGCCTGATACAGCGCCTCATCGGCCCGTTGCAGCAGGCGATCGATCGACTCCGACCCCTGTATACAGGCCACGCCGATGCTGATGGTGGCGGTCACTCGCTTGCCCGCGCAGTCAATGGCCTGGCTCGCCACGGCTGAACGGATTCGCTCTGCCGTAGCGGCGGCTTCGGTCAGGGCGGTTTCGGGGAGTAGTACCAGAAACTCTTCTCCGCCCCAGCGGGCGATGGTGTCCACCTTGCGGCTCTGGCCGGTCACGGTGCGGGCAACCAACACGATCATGTCGTCGCCCGCCTGGTGACCGTAGCTGTCGTTTACATTCTTGAACAGGTCGATATCCATCAGCAGAACCGAGAAGCTGCGACCGTTACGCAGGTAGCGCTGATACTCTGTTTCCAGTTGTTCCAAACCTTCGCGGCGATTGGCCAGGCTGGTGAGCGCGTCGTGCTTGGCGGCGTACTCGAATTCTGCGGCCAGCCGGATCAAGCCTAGCTTGCTCCGCCGCCGGCTCTGGTCGAGGATGTAGCAAGTGGCCATTTCGAAAGCCAGCACGATGATCATGGAAAGCCGGAAGCTGGTACTGTAGGGCGAGTCAAAAACCATATCCCCCAACGGACTGAACAGAAATAATACGGCCAGCCATCCGCCCACACAGGCCAGTATGCCGACTCTGGCTTCACTGATGTAGAAGATTATGGGGGGATAGGCGAACAGCCAGATGATGGCCGAGCCGTCTTCAACCGCCTGAATGGCCAGGTAGGTAAACAGAGCGATAATCAGGGTAATGAATGCCCGGCGCTGGAGGGTTTTGTGGCCCAGGCTCAGAAAGACGATCGCATTAATGGCCAGAAGGGCGGCGAAGGCCAGCAGCAGCCGTGAAGTTAACGGGTCCCCGTGGCCGGACGAGCGCCAGGCAAAAAACACAAGCAACGGCACTGCCGCACAGGTGAGGCCGTTGATCAGGGCCGGTACCGGTATTTCGCCTTTAACGCGAAACTGCGACAGCTCGGCGTCTGGCGTTCTTGAAGCGGGCTGATTCATGTGTGGGTGGTATTGTTGTAGTTGATAAATATCACAGAAACCCTGTCAACCAATACTAGACCGCTTTGTGATCTGTGACTGTGTCAAAACGTAACCGATGTCACGAACTCTTTTAAATTGGTCGAAGTTTATACACATTGGCTGCAGGGGCAGCGCCGGCGCGACGACTGGGTTAGGTAGTCGCGCGCCCAGATCCGTATAATGGTCAGATGCATTGCAGGCGTTCACATTTCCTGACAGAAACAGGTCTTTCATGTCTTCCAGCCGACCCGGAAAATCCGTCTCCCGTATCAAGACCGGCAGCTTTGAGCGCAGGTTGTCGCTGACCAGAGCCGGACTGTTCGCAGGCACGCGCATGGCGTCCCATATGGCGACTAACTGGTTCAGCAACAAGGAAACCCGGGAGCAGCGGCATCGGGCAATGCTCTCCAGTCAGGCCCGGTTTCTGGTGGACGAACTTGGTCGGCTCAAGGGCAGTGTGGTCAAGATCGGCCAGGTCATGGCGCTGTACGGCGAGCATTTTCTCCCCGAAGAAGTCACTGAGGCGCTGCACACTCTGGAAGACCAGACCACCTCTCTGGAGTGGCCGGCCATCGAGCGGGTGCTCAAAGCCGAACTGGGGGAGAGCCGGCTTTCTGAACTCGATATTGACCCGGAGCCTATAGGAGCCGCTTCACTTGGCCAGGTTCATCGTGCGGTACGCCGTAGCGACGGGTTGGAGCTTGTGCTCAAAGTGCAGTACCCCGGTGTTGCCGATGCCGTCGACAGTGATCTGAACGCTGTGGCTCATCTGCTCAAAGTGGCGCGGCTGGTCAGCTTCGGCCCTGAATTCAACGACTGGCTGGAAGAAGTCCGGGAAATGATGCACCGGGAAGTGGATTACCGGCTGGAGGCCCGTACCACCGAAAAGTTCCGCCAGATGCTTAGCCATGATCCACGCTTTGTGGTGCCAAGAGTGCTGGCAGAATTTTCAACGGATCATATTATTGCCTCGACCTATGAGCACGGCCATTCTGTCAGTTCAGTGGCGGTTCGTGAGTTGCCACTGGAGCGACGCAGTGCTCTGGGCCAGGCAGCTCTGGAATTATTTTTCCGGGAACTATTCGAATGGGGAGAGATCCAGACCGACCCGAATTTCGGCAACTACCGGATCCGAATTGCCGGCGAACAGGGGGGGGATTCGGAAACTGACCGGATTGTCCTGCTGGATTTTGGCGCCGTGCAGAGTTACTCGTCTGACTTTCTGCAGCCGGTCATCCAGATGATCAGGGCTTCCTACGAGGAGGACTTGGAGCAGGTTGTTGAGGGCGGAATCAAGCTCAGATTCATGAGCCGGGACTGGCCGGCGGAAGTGCTGGACAAGTTTGGCAAGGTCTGTATGTCAGTACTGGAACCCCTGGCGAAGGATCGCAGTCAGTGGCCGGATTATGCCGTCAATAGCCATGGCCAGTACCGCTGGAAACAGAGCGATTTGCCCTCGAGAGTGGCCAAGCAGGCCGCCAGGTCCGCCATCAGCCGCTATTTTCGTGTCCCCCCCAAGGAATTCGTGTTCCTCAATCGAAAACTGATCGGGGTTTACACCTTCATTGCGGTGTTGCACTCCGAGTTCAACGGCGAGGACTTGTTGAGAAAATACCTTTACGGGAGCGGTGCTGCCTAGCCGGACGCGGTCAGCACCACCCAGATGACAAAGGCATAGCGCAGTCCCTTACCAATCCCCACCAGAACAACAAAGTTCAGCCAGGGGACTCGCATGATGCCGCCCACCAGGGTCAGCGCATCGCCGCCAATGGGCAACCAGCCCAGCAGCAGCGACCACTGACCGTATCGATTGAACCGGTTTCGTGCCTTGTGTAATTGAAGTTCACTGACGGGAAACCAGCGTTTGTGCTTAAAGCGATCCACTTGCCGGCCGATAAGCCCATTAACCACTGACCCCAGAGTATTTCCCATGGTTGCCCAGAACCACAACCAGAACAGGGGATAATTCTGGCTGACCAGGGTGCCGAGCAGTATTTCCGAATACGCAGGCAGCAGCGTTGCCGCGGCAAAAGATGTCAGGAACAGGGTCAGGTAGGCCAAAAACGCCTCCATGCTCTAGGATGTTGGTTAAGCCTCACAGAAAAAGGTTTCGATGTACATGAAACAACTCTCTCTGCGCGTAAAACTCTACGCCCTGGTGATTGCACTGCTGCTGACCATGGGTGTGAGTATTGTTATCACCGCCCAGCTCTCCCTCGGTTCCATGGAGGAGCGGCTGACCCGGGAAACCCGGGGCACGGTGCAACGTATTGTAATGGATCAGCTTAGTGCGACCGCAGGGAAATACGGTGAGCTGGTGACCGGGGTATTCGAAACCGCCTACCAGACGCCTGAAGTGGTTCGCAGCCTGATTACCCGAAATATCGAAGCGGACAGCTCCGGAAGGATCAGCCGGCGCGACCTTCAGGAAAACATTGGGGCTGTGCTCGAGGAACAGAAGCATCTGAGTTCGATTTACGCCCAGTTTGAGCCGGATGGTTACGACGGCCAGGACATTTACTTTACCGGCGGCGTGGAAGAACACAGCAGTGATGAGGGTACCCTTGAGATCTACTACTATCGGGACCCGGCCGGCAATGTGGTGTTCAGCAGAACCGAAGACCCTGCCACCAAATACCTGGACAACCGCAATGAGTTCGGGATCCGTGAAGCCGAATGGTATCTGTGTTCCCGCGATTCTCTAAAGCCCTGCCTGATGGAGCCCTATGAGTATGAGATTGAAGAGGGCTACTCCGAGCTGATGACCAGCCTGGTGGTGCCGGTGATCAGTGACGGCGAGTTTGCCGGGGTGGTCGGTTCCGACATCAACCTGTCGACGCTGCAGTCGACCATTGCCGGTGTCAGCGAGGAACTCTTTGACGGCCAGTCACGGGTCACATTATTGAGCGAGAAAGGCCTGATTGCTGCTTCCAGTCATTATCAGGAGCATCTGGGCCGGCCACTGCGGGAAGCACTGCCGGATCTGGCTCGCGAGTTTACGGCGTTGCACCGCAACGGTGGCAGCTTCGACAACGGTGAGATTCTCGCCGTGTCGTATCCCGTCAAGGTCGCGTTACCGGGTGCTGAATGGTCGCTGTTGATTGAATTGCCCCGCGATACGGCCCTGGCCAGTGTGAATGAAATAACGGCGTTGCTGTCAGACGAAGTAACCAGCACGGCCACCCGCCAAACCATGGTGGGCATTGTGGTGGTCGTGCTTGCGATTGCCGTATTGGTGTTGCTGGTACGTTCGGTTACCCGGCCGCTGGACGAAATCCGTAAGCGCATGCGCAATCTGGCCAGTGCCGAGGGCGATCTTACCCGTGAGCTGGATATTGATACCCATGCCGAGTTGATTGACCTTGCTGGCGGCTTTAATGCCTTCCTGGCCCGCCTGAGGGAAATGATCAACGACCTCAAAGATGTGAATGCCCAGGTGCGGGGGCAGGCCTCGGATGTGGGCGCCATTGCACGGGATACCGATGAACAGACCGCCCGCCAGCACCAGGATATCGACAGTGTGGTAACCGCCATGAATGAAATGTCGGCGGCGGCCGGAGAAGTGGCCGGCTTTGCTGGCGAGGCAGCGGATAATGCCCGGGCGGCGCGGGATGGCATTAAATTTACCCAGGATACTCTGGGTACGGCGTTGCGGGGCGTGGATGCACTGGCCGGCGATATGGATCAGGCCAGCTCGGCCATTGGTCATGTGGCCCAGCGCAGTGAGGAAATCAACCGGATTCTGGAAGTGATCCGAGGCATTGCCGAGCAGACCAATCTGCTGGCACTGAATGCCGCTATCGAGGCTGCACGGGCCGGAGAGCAGGGGCGTGGCTTTGCGGTGGTAGCCGATGAAGTGCGCACGCTGGCGTCCCGAACCCGCGAATCCACGGATGAGATCAGTGGCATGATTGAGCGCCTGAAAGGCGACGTGGACGGTGCGGTAACGGTCATTGGAACCGGGGTGGAGCGAGCCACCAGCGCGGTAGAGGGTACCCGGGAAGCCAGTCACTCGCTGGCCACAGTGGTTGAGCGTATCGCCACGATTGTTGAGCATGTCACCCAGGTGGCCACCGCCGCTGAGGAGCAGAGTTCGGTGAGCGAGGAAATAAACCGGAACCTGACCCACATCGGCGACGCAGCCAACGATCTGCGGGAGTTGGCGCAGCGGGTCCGCCAGAGTGGCGATGCGCTCGATGGCCAGGTTCAGGTGCTGGATCGCGAACTGGGCCGCCTGAAAACCTGAGGCTGGCCCTTCGACGAGCGATATCGGTATCGTCAGCTACTATCACGATCATGGCGAGGATCAATTTTCAATTGGTGCTCGCCATGCCATTATTGCGACATTATAAATGCGCTGAGTGCCAGCCACTCGCAACCCTTTGAGTCAGGAGGTATGTATGGAGCAGGTCACGATTTATGGCCGTTCAAGTTGTGGTTTTTGCGTTCGGGCAAGGGACCTGTGTGAATCCAGAAACATCCCCTACGTGTGGGTGGACATGATCGAAAAAGGTATGAGCAAACAGGACATTGCCGACCGTATCGGCCATCCGGTCTACACGGTGCCTCAGATTCTGGTGGGTTCCGAGTATGTGGGTGGCTTCGACGATTTCTCGGCGTATGTGCGCCGCCACGAGGCGCAAACGGCCAGTTAAACCTCAGCGCTTGTGGCGTAATAAAAAGCCCGGCAACTTGGCCGGGCTCTTTTTGTGGAACTGCTGGGGTGGATCAGATTTCGAACTCGGTCCTCAGTTTCTTCTCCACCAGTTGGTTCTTCAGCTTGGCAACCCTGGGCAGACCGTCGTCAAACGGCGGGAAGCTTTCGCCGGCGATCAGCGGCTGCAGGTAGTCCCGGCAATCCTGAGTGATGCCAAAGCCGTTGTCTGTGATGTAGTGGATCGGCATTTTCTTTTCCTGGTTGGCTACCTCGCTGAGGTTGGCCTCGCCGATTGACCAGCGATAAGGCTTGGCCTGATCCCGCACGATGGTGGGCATCAGAGCCTGTTTGCCTGCCAGGGCCATTTCCACCGCAGCCTTGCCAACCGCGTAGGCCTGCTCCACATCAGTGGCCGAGGCAATGTGCCTGGCTGCACGCTGCAGATAGTCTGCCACTGCCCAGTGGTATTTGTGGCCCAGCGCCTGTTTCACCATATTGGCCAGGGCCGGGGCAACACCGCCAAGCTGGGTGTGGCCGAAGGCATCCTTGGCGCCGGCATCGGCAACGAAGCGGCCGTCTTCGTATTGGGCACCTTCAGACGCCACCACCACGCAGTAACCGTAATCCCTCACGCACTGATCCACTCGCTCCAGGAATTTCTCCCGGTTGAAGGGAATCTCCGGGAACAGGATGACGTGAGGCGGCTCGCCTTCGCTCTGTCCGGCCAGTCCGCCAGCGGCAGCAATCCAGCCGGCGTGGCGACCCATCACTTCCAGAATGAAGACCTTGGTGGAGGTTTCACACATGGATTTGATATCCAGGCTGGCTTCGAGGGTGGATGTGGCAATGTACTTGGCCACGGAACCAAAGCCGGGACAGCAGTCGGTGAAGGGAAGGTCGTTGTCGACCGTTTTGGGCACGCCAATGCAGGTGATCGGGTAACCCATACGATCGGCCAGTTGGGAGACCTTATAGGCGGTATCCTGGGAATCACCGCCGCCGTTGTAGAAGAAGTAACCGATGTCGTGGGCCCGGAACACTTCAATCAGGCGCTCGTATTCGCGCTGGTTCTCGGAAATGTTCTTGAGCTTGTAGCGGCAGGAACCAAAAGCCCCGCCTGGCGTGTGGATGAGGGCCTGGATGGCGTCGTCAGATTCCAGACTGGTATCAATCAGCTCTTCTTTCAAAGCACCGATGATGCCGTTGCGGCCGGCATAGACCTTGCCGATCTGGTCCGGATGTTTGCGTGCGGTCTGGATAACACCGCAAGCACTGGCATTGATAACGGCGGTGACCCCGCCAGACTGGGCATAAAATGCGTTCTTGATAGCCATCTCGGGCTGAAGCCTCCTGCTGGTTCAACGATGGCGCAGATGATACGCCAAACACCGCGGTTTTTCATGAGCATATGCCGGCTCTTGACCGCGCAGAAAGTATGGTAGAGGCTTGGCAGGTTTCAAACCGGAGGCACAACCTTAATGCATATACATATTCTGGGCATTTGCGGCACGTTCATGGGCAGTCTGGCGGTGATCGCCCGGGAGCTGGGGCATAAGGTGACCGGTTCGGACCAGGGCGTTTACCCTCCCATGAGTACTCAGCTGGAGGCCCAGGGCATTTCGTTGACAGAAGGTTACCGGCCCGAGAACCTGGAGCCGAATCCGGATCTGGTGCTGATCGGGAATGCCATGTCCCGGGGTAACCCTGAAGTGGAAGCAGTGCTCAACCGGCGCATTGATTATATGTCTGGCCCCGAATGGCTCGCCCGGGAGGTCCTGCGCCACCGGTGGGTGATGGCCGTAGCCGGTACCCATGGCAAAACCACCACAACGGCCATGCTGCTGTGGATTCTCGACCAGGCCGGCTTTGATGCCGGTTACCTGATAGGCGGTGTGCCTCAGGACTTTCCGGTGTCTGCCCGGCTGGGCAGCAGTGATTTCTTTGTGATCGAGGCGGATGAGTACGACAGCGCGTTCTTTGACAAGCGCTCCAAGTTTATCCACTACCGCCCGAATACCCTGATTCTGAATAACCTGGAATTCGACCACGCCGACATTTTCGAAAACGTGGAAGCCATCGAGCGTCAGTTCCATAACCTTGTCCGTACCGTACCGTCTCAGGGGCTGATCATTCGACCTGCCCTGGACAGTCACCTGGATAATGCTCTGGAGATGGGGAGCTGGAGTCCGGTGCAGGATACGGCCATCGGCAGCGAGATCAGCCGCACGGCGGACTGGCGGGCTGAGCTTCTGGCTGAGGATGGCAGCCGCTTCATGGTCATCCACCATGAGCAGCCGGTTGCGACTCTGAAATGGGGGCTGACCGGTTTGCACAATGTGCGTAATGCCCTGTCGGCGATTGCCGCTGCCCGTCATGTGGGCGTTACGCCTGACCATGCGGTGGCGGCGTTGTGCCGGTTCTCTGGAGTGAAGCGCAGAATGGAGCTGGTGGGCGAAATCGGCGGTGTGCGCGTATACGACGACTTTGCCCATCATCCAACCGCGATTGCGTCTACCCTGGAGGGATTGCGCAATCGGGTGGGAGATGAGCCCATCCTGGCCATTATCGAACCCCGCTCCAATACCATGAAGCAGGGTGTGCACAAGCAGACGCTGATTCCGAGTGCCGCACTGGCGGATCGGGTGCTTTGGGGCAATCTCAGTGATATGGACTGGTTGCCGGAACTGGTGGGGAGCTGGCAGGCGGAACATGGTGAGCTGGATCATCACAGGGTGGAGGCGTCGGTGGAGGAACTGATTGAGAAGGCGCTGGAGGGACTGCCAGAGACCTGTCATATCGTGATCATGAGTAATGGCGGTTTTGGCGGCATTCATCGGAAACTGGTGGCGGAACTGGAGAAGCGTCGTGGCTGAACAATCACCGGTTGTTAATCTGGCGTTTACCGGCGCGTCGGGAGCCCAGTACGGGCTTCGTCTGTTGCAGTGCCTGGTAGCCAACGGTTGCCGTGTGAACGTGATGATCAGTCAGGCGGCCCAGGTGGTGATCGCGACTGAAACCGATTTTCGGCTGCCGGGTTCCACGCCTGCCATGGCAGAGGCCTTGTCGGACTTCGCCGGTGCGCAGCCCGGTCAGGTACAGGTCTTTGGCCGGGAGGAGTGGTTTTCTCCACCGGCTTCCGGTTCCGGCGAGAAGGCGCCGCTGGTAATTTGCCCCTGCAGCACCGGCACGCTCTCGGCACTGGCGACCGGCGCCAGCAACAATCTGATCGAGCGCGCCGGCGACGTGGCCCTGAAAGAGCGCCGCAAGCTGATTCTGGTGTTGCGTGAGACGCCCTATTCTGAGGTGCACCTGGAAAACATGCTCAGGCTTACCCGTATGGGTGCGGTAATGATGCCGGCGAGCCCCGGGTTCTATCACAACCCGCAGTCGGTGGATGATCTGGTCGATTTTATGGTGGCCCGGATTCTCGACCATCTGGATCTTCCGCAAACCCTGGTACCTCGCTGGGGCGAAAAGAAAGCCGACTGATCCGTTCCGGGGCGATGGTTTTGGCCAAAGCGATTGATGGTTTTCACCATTGAGCGAAACCCCGCCCCGCCACAGACTTGCTGAACACAATGATAAACCAACCCGTTTACCGAGGTTCAGCAATGATTCCACGTACTCTTTTCGACGCCGATCTTGAAGGCTTCCGCGATTCCGTTCGCAAGTTTCTGGAGCAGGAAGCGGCTCCGTATCATGACCAATGGGAAAAAGATGGTCAGGTCAGCCGCGAGCTCTGGCAGAAAGCAGGTGAGCTGGGCTTCCTGTGCCCGATGCTGCCGGAAGAGTACGGCGGTGTGGGGGCCGATTTCCGTTACTCCGCAGTGATTATGGAAGAGATCTCCCGGGCCGGATTGTCTGGCATTGGCTGGGGGCTGCACTCCGATATCGTGGCGCCTTATATCCTGAACTACGGCTCAGAAGAGCAGAAACAGAAGTATCTGCCGAAAATGGCTTCAGGTGAAATGATTACTGCCATCGCCATGACTGAACCGGGCGCGGGTTCCGACCTGCAAGGCGTAAAAACCACGGCGATTCGCCAGGGTGACCACTACATTCTGAATGGCTCGAAAACCTTTATCACCAACGGCCAGTTGGCGGATCTGGTGATTGTCGTTGCCAAGACCGACCCCAAAGAAGGTGCCAAGGGGACCAGCTTGTTGCTGGTCGAAACCGCCTGGGAGGGCTTTGAAAAAGGCCAGAACCTGAACAAGGTGGGGATGAAAGCCCAGGACACCTCCGAGCTGTTCTTCCAGGATGTGAAAGTACCGGCAGACAACCTGCTGGGCAGCATGGAAGGGCAGGGCTTTTTCCAGTTGATGCAGGAGTTGCCGGCCGAGCGTCTGCAGGTGGCCCTGACCGCCGTAGCCGCCGCCGAGGCGGCCTGGCAGTGGACCCTGGATTACGTGAAAGAACGCAAAGCCTTCGGTAAACCCGTCATCGCTTTCCAGAACACCCGCTTCAAGCTGGCTGAACTGAAGGCCGAAATCACGGCCGCCCGTGTGTTCACTGACCGTTGCCTGGAGCTGCACCTCGACAAGAAACTGGATATCCCGACGGCGGCCATGCTCAAGCAGCACACTACCGACCTTCAATGCAAGGTGATGGACGAATGCGTTCAGCTGCACGGTGGCTACGGCTACATGTGGGAGTATCCGATTGCCCGGGCGTGGGCCGATTCGCGCGTGCAGCGGATCTACGCCGGCACCAACGAAATCATGAAAGAAATCGTGGCGCGGTCGTTCTGACGAATTGTCCCGATTTGCAGGCCCCGGCACATTCCGGGGCCTGCTCGTTACCAAACTTTACAATTTGCCAAGCCTGTCAAGGTCTCCCGGCGGCACATCTCCTAAAGTAGCGGCACAACCTCTAACAAGGATAAATGGTTGCCGCGATGAAACGTCTGATCAGTGTTACCGTTCCTCTGCTGTCACTTGCGATCGCCGGCTGTGGTGATGAATCCGATGACCTGCCGGTTGATGGCCGGGAGTTCGATGGTGTTACCTACAGTGAGCGAGCGCCCTACCAGGGGCGGGTAATCGACGGTTACCTCAACAATGCCCGGGTCTGGCTGGATCTTGACGACAATGGTCAGTACACCGCAGGGCCGGTGGAGATTGAGCTGGACAGCGGTAATACCCACATACTCGAGGACGGCGAGCCAACCGTGATGAGCGGTCCCGGCGGGCGGTTTTCCATGGACGTTTCCGCGCTGGATGTTTCGCCCTCGATCGGCGCAAACCTGGACCCCAGGGATTATCCGCTTTATGCCCTCGCGATTCCCGGCCAGACCCTGGAGGAGCGTAGCTACGGCGATGAGGCGGTCAGCCGGGCGTTTTTGATGTCAGCCAGCCCCGGCGTAACCAATATTACCCCCCTGACTACGCTGGCCCGTTTCCGGAGCTTGGCCGGACAGTGGAATGCAGAAAATCCGATTCCGGATAACCGGTTCGCTGATCTGGACGGTATCAACCTGTGGAAGGATTACATTCTTGCCAATGATGACCGGGCTCACGCCTATGCCCGGGCGTTGGCGCGGTTCATGGCCAGCCAGATTCCTGATGGCTACAACGATTACCTGGCAGGGAATGGTAGTGACGGCAGCGAAGCCAGTCTGTTACCGCGTGACGGGGTGTACCTGCTTGGTTATTCGGTGGTGCAGAACGTTGATGAGGTTATTGCCATTGTCGATGCCGCTGTGTCCGGTGGCAACTACGGCAATGTGGATACCGATACGCTGGTACTGCCGGATGTTGATGTGGAAGTAAGCAATCCCAGGCTTCTGGTGAGTCAGCGGATTTCGGCACGGCCAACCCGATCAGACGTACTGCCTACCAATACCTCTGATCTCGGAGCCTCGGCTGAGCTGTTTTTTGAATACAGTGAAGGTGGCAGGCTGCTGGCTGTATCCAGCCGGGGCTGCATGGGTATTTCATTGCCAGAGATGGCCCGTTTGTTTCAGGCCGATGGCTATATGACCAATCTGAAGACCCAGTGGCTGCCATCTTCCTCCCTTTCGCCCCAAAGTGCCGTCTGGTACGACGAGGAGGGCGTGCACGAGCGTCTGGAGTTTGCCTGGGAGAATGGCACGGCCAGTCTTGATACCGTCACTACGTGTCACGAGCAGACGCTAGGGGTAACGCCAGGGGGAACCGAGCTGGATGGTATCGGTGACATCAGCTGGGTTTGGGATGGGCAGGCCGGGTCTCTGGTGGAGTCCGTGCCCGGCAGGGCTGATGATCGCGTGCTGACGTTAGAGGTGGCCAATTCGCCAGCGGACATTCTGGATGGCGAGCAGTCGCCACGGGATCTGGTCAGTGGGTATCGGCTGACCGCGGGCGGTGGCCTGGAAGCAGCCGTTCAGTTTGCAGGTGGTGGAGCCTCCTGCGCGCCCCAGGGTGTTGCGCCTAACGATACCGAGCGCAACGGCCAGTATGCGACCCGTCTGTTTCCCTTCTCATTTACCAGTGACGTTGCCGCTTCCGATCTTTTCGGGGCTGGCGCCTATGAATACGATCTTGATGAGCGCAATGGCGTCTCTTTTGCCCGCTTGCTCCGGTTCCCGTTCCTGGATCGGGCGACCGCAAATCGGCCAGAAGTGGATTCCGCGAACGGGGCGTTCCAGTGGCAGCTCTTTTACGACGCACTGAACAGCGAAGAGCTGGATATGCAGCGTCCGAACCTGCTCAAGACGGCGTATCTGGTCGATTTCGTTGCGACATCCGATTGCGGTGACGGTCCTCTCGACCGGCCGGGCCGGGCGTATTCCACAGTGGAGTACGAGTACCAGAGCCTCTCGGACTATCTGTTGGACAGGCTGTCGGAGTAAGGCGGTTTGCGGAAAGGGTGATGGATGTTCTGTCTGTCGTCCTTTCAGACAGCACAAAATGCTCGGCGTAAATACGGCGAGTTGGACATCGGATATTGCTGATTTTTTCGGGATTTTTGATTTCTTAGGCCATTTTCTGGGGAAGAAAATGGTGCCGAGGAGAGGACTTGAACCTCCACGGGGTTGCCCCCACTAGCACCTGAAGCTAGCGTGTCTACCAATTTCACCACCTCGGCAGGTGATTTGCAGATTCGCGTATAGTTTATTGAAAACCTAGCGTTTCTGCCAGTGGTGAGGAGTTGCCCCTCAACCGATGGCGCGTACTTTAATGATTCGTTCGGGTGCTGTCAAACATTTTTTTCAAAAAAGTTTCGGCGGCAGAGTCTGACGATTTCAGGGTATTTGTGCCTATATTGGCGCCCTTGTTAGGCAGCATTCCCATCCCAACGTTATACTGCATCAAACACGAATGATGCCGCACGGTTTGCGGTGAGACAGAAAGGATCCGAATGGTTTCCAGGAAGAACAAACAAAGTGACCCTCATGCCCAGCGTGAGGCCCAGAAATATGACAACCCCATCCAGAGCCGGGAGTACATTCTCCAGCATCTGAAAGAGCGGGGCGCGCCGGCCACGCACGAGACCCTGTGTCAGGAACTCGGGCAGACGTCCGCGGAAGGGATTGAAGCGTTGCGCCGTCGTCTGATTGCGATGTGCCGTGATGGACAGTTGATCTGTAACCGCCGTGATGCGTTTCTGCCGATAGAAGAAGCGGATCTGGTCACCGGGCGTGTGGTTGGACATCGTGATGGTTTCGGGTTTCTGATCCCCGATGATGGTGGCTCCGATCTGTTTCTGACCGCCCGGCAGATGCGCCAGGTGTTCCACGGTGACCGGGTGGCCGCCCGGGTGGATCAGGTGGATGATCGTGGGCGCCGGGAAGGCAAGATTGTGGAAGTGCTGGAGCATCGTACTTCCCAGATTGTCGGTCGGTTCTTTAAAGAAAGCGGCATCGCTTTTGTGGTGCCGGAGAACGCCCGGATCAATCACGAGATACTGGTTCCGGATGAGCAGGCGGGTAAGGCGGTTCACGGCCAGTATGTGGTGGTGGAGATTATTCGTCAGCCGACGATTCGAACCCAGCCTACCGGCCAGGTCATTGAGATTCTGGGCGAGCACATGGCGCCGGGAATGGAAATAGATGTTGCCATTCGTTCCTACGAAATCCCCCATAGCTGGCCGCCCGCCGTAGGTGAGCAAGCAGCCTCGATTCCGGCGGAAGTGGCAGAGAAAGACAAGGCAAACCGGGTGGATATCCGCAACATGCGCCTGGTGACTATCGACGACGAGAGCGCCCGCGACTTCGATGATGCCATTTACTGCGAGCCTCGCCCCCGTGGCGGCTATCGGTTGGTGGTGGCCATCGCTGATGTGTCTCATTATGTCCGCCCGGGGTCGCCACTGGATGAAGAGGCCATTCAGCGCGGTAACTCGGTGTATTTCCCGGACCATGTGGTGCCCATGTTGCCGGAGAAACTCTCCAATGGCCTGTGTTCCCTGAACCCGGATGTCGACCGCCTGTGCATGGTGGCCGACATGACCATCAGTGCCGCCGGCAACCTCAGCGGCTATACCTTCTATCAGGCCGTAATGCGCAGCCATGCCCGGCTGACCTACAACAAGGTCAGTGCCATGCTGGAGCATCCGGATACGGAGCAGGGCTACAAACTCAGCGCCCACTATGCGGATCTGCTGCCGCATCTGCACAACCTGTATGGCCTCTACAAGTTGTTGCGAAAGGCTCGCACCGAGCGTGGGGCCATTGATTTCGAGACCACGGAAACCAAGATTGTTTTCGATGCCCAGCGCAAGATTGAGGAAATTGTTCCGGTGCACCGGAACGATGCCCACAAGATTGTCGAAGAGTGCATGCTGTGCGCCAATGTGGCGACGGCCCGCTTCCTCAAGAAGCACAAGATTCCGGCGCTTTACCGGGTGCACGACGGGCCTTCGGAAGAGCGTTTGGGCAATCTCCGCTTGTTCCTGGGTGAGCTGGGATTGCAGCTGGGCGGCGGCGACAAGCCATCATCGGCGGATTACCAGGCCTTGCTGGGTCAGGTGGCCGACCGCCCGGATGCCAATGTCATCCAGATGGTGATGCTGCGCTCTCTGAGCCAGGCAGTGTACAGTCCTGAAGAAGCCGGGCATTTTGGTCTTGGCTTTGCCAGTTATACCCACTTCACCTCGCCAATTCGACGTTACCCGGACCTGATTGTGCATCGGGCCATCAAGTCCCGGATCCATAATCCCGAGGCGACCAAAGATCTGGTGTCCCCGAAGGTGCACGATCCCGAATTGGCTGAGTATCCCTACGATTATGCCCGTATGGAGCAGTTGGGTGAGCATTGCTCCATGACCGAACGCCGGGCCGACGATGCCACGCGGGATGTCATGGCCTGGCTCAAGTGCGAGTTCCTGCGCGATCACGTGGGCGAGGAGTACGATGGCATTATCGGCGCGGTGGTGCCGTTTGGCTTCTTTGTTGAGTTGTCCGATATCTACATCGAAGGTCTGGTACACGTGTCCACGCTCAGTGGTGACTACTTCCATCACGATGCCGTCAAGCATCGTCTGATTGGTGAGCGCACGGCCGTCAGCTTCCGTCTGGGTGACGAAGTGCGAGTCCGCGTGGTGCGTGTCGATCTGGAAGACCGCAAAATCGATCTTGAGCTGGTAAGTACCCCCAGGCGCCGGAAGGCAGACCGCGATGCGCTGGAAGTGTCCAAGCGCGAGCCGCGGGGCAAAGGCAAGGGTGATCGCTCCGGTAAAGGGCGAAAAACCGGTAAGCCGGCCAGCGCCAAGGAAAAGCTGGCCGCAGAGGCTGCCCGGGAGGCCCGGTCCAAATCGGTCAAAGGTAAACCGTCAGGCTCGGGCCGTAAGCGCAAGAGTCGCAAATAACACGTTACGCAGGAATTGATTGTCAGTGTCTCAGGAATATGTATTCGGCTGGCATGCCGTAGATGCCGTGCTGAAAAGAGAGCCGGAGCGGTTGCAAAGGGTCTGGATTCAGACCGGTCGTCAGGACAAGCGGGTGAAGTCGGTTACCGATGCCCTTGACGGTCTGGGGGTGCCCTGGAAAGTGGTGCACCGGAAAGAGTTGGATGAGCGGGTGTCCGGTGTCCACCAGGGTGTTGTTGCTGCCGTTGCGGAAAGCCGGGAGTGGACCGAGGATGATCTTCTTGCCCAGTTGGCCGCCAGCGACAAGCCGCCATTCCTGCTGGTGCTGGATGGCGTGACGGATCCCCATAATCTGGGTGCGTGCATGCGCACCGCCGATGCGGCGGGAGTGCAGGCCGTGATTGTGCCCAAGGATAAATCTGCCTCGTTGACGCCGGTTGCCCGAAAGGTCGCCTGTGGGGCGGCAGAAACGGTGCCGTTTGTCCGGGTGACCAATCTCGCCCGTTTTCTAAGGGAGTTGAAGGATCAGGGCGTGTGGTTAATTGGTACGGCAGGTGAGGCGGATGCCACCTTGTATCAGGCTGATTTCAAGGGGCCGGTTGCTCTGGTGATGGGCGCCGAAGGTAAAGGCATGCGCCGTCTGACCCGTGAGCATTGTGACCAGTTGATCAACATTCCGATGCTCGGCCACGTCGACAGTCTGAATGTGTCGGTGGCGACCGGTGTCTGTCTGTACGAGGCACTGCGCCAGCGCCTCGGTTAAACCTTGCACAAACAGGCCTGCGGGCCTAGAATACGTCACCCCTTTTTCAAGGGGTGGTTTTTTATTGCCTGTTACATGGCAATAATGAGCTTCGCTTTTGATCAAGCCTTTCTTGTAAAGCCTTATTGATAAAGCAAAAAAGAAACCGGCAGCACTTGCTGTCACCTCCTTGCTTTCATGCTCCGGCCACAACCACTGGTATGGCCACCGGGAGAAGGAAGCTGTTTAAACCGTAGGGAGAACTCATGCGTCACTACGAAATCGTTTTCATGGTACATCCGGATCAGAGCGAGCAGGTGCCCGCGATGATCGAGCGTTATACCAGTGTCATCACTGAAGATGGCGGCAAGGTACATCGCCTGGAAGATTGGGGCCGTCGTCACCTGGCTTACCCGATCAACAAGATCCACAAGGCTCACTACGTGCTGATGAACATCGAATGTTCACAGGCCGCGATGGACGAGCTGACTCACAACTTCCGGTTCAACGACGCCATCATCCGCGACCTGATTCTGCGTCGCGACGAGGCCGTTACCGACCTGTCTCCGATGAAAGCCGCTGAGTCCCGTGAGGACCGTCGTTCCGGCGGAGACGATCGTCCACGTCGTTCAGCTGACTCTGAAGAGCGTCAGAGCGCATCCCAGGACGAAGAAGAGTAATTAACCGGAGTTAGGAGTTACGTTATGGCTCGTTTTTTCAGACGTCGTAAGTTCTGCCGCTTCACGGCAGAAGGTGTTAAAGAGATCGATTACAAGGATCTGGACACCCTGAAAGGCTACATCACTGAAACCGGCAAAATCGTGCCCAGCCGCATCACCGGCACCAAAGCACGTTATCAGCGTCAGCTGGCTACCGCTATCAAGCGTGCCCGCTACCTGGCACTGCTGCCGTATACGGACGGTCACGACCACTAAGTTTTAACGGACAGGACCCGGGACCATGCGTGCACTGGCACAGTATGTAATGCGCGGTCCCCTGCAGGCTGGCGGGGTTGCAGCGGTTACCACCGCAGTACCCTTACTGTTCTGGATTGGCGCAGCGGTAACTGGCCTGGTCGTTCTTCGACTGGGCATTCGCCAGGGGCTCAATATTGGCCTCTGGGCTTTGATTCCGGCGATCGGGTGGGCCGTTTACGGCCAGGATCCCACGGCGCTGGCGGTGCTGCTGCAGGTGATGCTGATGGCATCCATTATCCGGACGACGCTGTCCTGGGAAAGAGCGCTGTTGTCCGGTGCCTTTCTGGCGATACTGACCGGGCTGATGTTGCCTGTGATGTATCCGGCGCTGCTGAACGATCTGGTTCAGGCTGGTGTCGAGGTTTACGAGCAGTACAACACTGAAATGGCCCGTGCGCTGGGTGGTGAACTGGAACAGGTTATCCGGGACACCATGAACGCCAGCATGGCCGGTACCTACTTTGCCACCGCCATCGGTATGACGATGCTGGCAAGGTCGTGGCAGGCGGGGTTGTATAACCCCGGTGGATTCCGCAAGGAATTCCATGGCCTCAGGTTATCGCCGGCGGTAGCCGTAGTGTGCGCCATCACCATGGTGGTCGGCCCGATTCTTGGGCTGAATGCCATCCTGCTGGCCTGGGCTGCGGGCACCCCGCTGGTTCTGGCCGGGTTGGCTCTGGTGCACGGTGTGTTTGCTCGAAAGCAGTGGAGCGGAAACTGGCTGGCAATGTTTTACGTTGCTCTGGTTCTGCTGGGTCCCAATCTGTTGATGCTGTTAGTGGTTCTGGCTTTTGTGGATAGCTGGCTGGATATCCGGGGGCGTATACCCGCCGGTCCGGCTGAATAAAGCACGAAGAGGTTAACGAGATGGAAGTTATTCTGCTCGAGAAAGTCGCAAACCTTGGCTCCCTGGGTGACAAGGTAAAGGTTAAGGCCGGTTACGGTCGTAATTTCCTGCTGCCGTACGGCAAGGCCGTTCCTGCTACGGAAGCAAACGTAAAGGCGTTTGAAGAGCGTCGCGCTGAGCTGGAAAAAGCTGCTGCTGAGAAGCTGGCTGCTGCCCAGGCCCGTGCCGAAGCTCTGGAAGGCGCTTCCTTCACCATCACCTCCAAGGCCGGTGAAGAAGGCAAGCTGTTCGGTTCTATCGGTGTTCGTGACATTGCCGACGCAGTGTCTACCGGTGGTACTGAAGTCGAGAAGAGCGAAGTTCGTCTGCCGGAAGGCCCGATCCGGGTGACTGGCGAGTACGACATCGAATTGCAGCTGCACACAGACGTTGAAGTGACCATCAAGCTGGCGGTTGTTGCCGAGTAATCGGTAGCCCAGTGACAGGTCGATTCAACCAGCACTGAAGCCGCAGGTTTCTGTGCTGAAAAACGGGCCCGAGCCGGAGACGGTTTCGGGCCCGTTGCTTTCTGGTATTCTTGTCATCTCGTTTGTTCATTTCCCTGATGTCGGTGTCTATGGCCAATCCCACTCTGAAACCTGCTTCTATTGATCCGGAAACCAGTCGCATCAAGGTCCCGCCGCATTCGGTCGAGGCTGAACAGGCGGTGCTCGGCGGCCTGATGCTGGACAACCGTCGGTTTGACGAGATCGCCGAAATTATTTCAGCGGCTGATTTTTACCGGCAGGACCATCGTCTGATTTTCGGCGCCGTGGAGCGCCTGGCCAGCGAGAGCGAGCCGCTGGATGTGGTTACCCTGGCCGAGTTTCTGGAACGGGCCGGCGATATTGAGGATGCTGGTGGTCTGTCTTATCTGGCGGAACTCGCCGAGAAAACACCCGGCGCCGCCAATATCAGAGCCTACGCTGACATTGTTCGCGAACGCTCCATTCTGCGGCAGCTGGTGGAGGTGTCCGGCAAGATCTCCGATTCAGCCTTCAACCCGCAGGGGCGAAAAAGTAACGATATTCTGGACGAAGCAGAACGCAGTGTGTTCCAGATCGCCGAGGCACGTACTAAAGAAGGTTCCGGTCCCAAGGCCATCAACCCCATTCTGGCGACCACACTCAGCCGGATTGAAGAGCTGTTTGAATCCGGCGAGCAGACGACCGGTTTGACCACTGGTTTCCGGGACCTGGACGACCAGACCTCCGGTATGCAGCCGGCCGACTTGATCATTGTGGCGGGGCGGCCCTCTATGGGTAAGACCACCTTTGCCATGAACATTGTTGAGAACGCCCTGATCAGCACCGGCACCCCGATACTGGTGTTCAGTATGGAGATGCCCGCAGATGCGCTGGCCATGCGTATGCTGTCGTCGCTTGGTCGCATTGATCAGACCAAAGTGAGGGGCGGCAAGCTGGAAGAGGATGACTGGCCCCGGCTTACCTCTGCCGTCAGTCTGTTGAAGGATAAGCCGCTTTATATCGATGACACTCCGGGGCTGAGCCCGACAGAAATGCGCTCCAGGGCCCGTCGGGTGGCGCGGGAGAACGGCGGCAAGATTGGCCTGATCATGGTCGACTACCTGCAGTTGATGCGGGTGCCGGGTAACACTGAAGGCCGGACTGCGGAGATTTCTGAAATCTCACGCTCACTCAAGGGTATTGCCAAAGAACTGGGCTGCCCGGTTGTGGCGCTGTCCCAGTTGAACCGGAGTCTGGAGCAGCGCCCCAACAAACGCCCGGTCAACTCGGACCTGCGGGAATCCGGTGCGATCGAGCAGGATGCCGATGTGATCATGTTCGTATACCGGGATGAGGTCTACAACGAGGATACGCCGGATAAGGGCATTGCCGAGATCATTATTGGTAAGCAGCGGAATGGCCCGATCGGTACCATCCGTCTCGCGTTCATCGGTAAATACACCAAATTCGAAGACCTGGCGCACGGCGATTACAGCGATTACGGTGGGGATTATTAATGCCACGCCCCACCGTTGCCCGCATAGATCTTGACGCCCTGAAACACAATTTTCGACGGGCCCGGGAACTGGCTGGAACCGCCTACGCCATGGCGGTGGTCAAAGCCGATGGCTATGGCCATGGCATTGGCTCGGTTGCTGATGCTCTGGCTCCGGAGACCAGCCGGTTTGCGGTGGCCTGTATCGAGGAAGCCATAGCCATTCGCGGTGCCGGCCATCGGCACAGCGTGGTGCTGCTGCAGGGCACCCATCAAAAGGATGACCTGGCCGAATGTGAGCAGTCGGGTTTTGAGCCCGTGCTCCACTGTCAGCAACAGTTATCGTGGCTCGGTGCGGGGCGTTCTCCCAGATTCTGGATCAAGGTCAATACTGGTATGAACCGTCTGGGCTTCCGGCCCGAAGAGCTGCCGGAGGTGATGGCCGGGCTTGAGGAAACGGGTCTGAAGCATCTTGCGATTGGTTTTGTCACTCATTTTGCTTGTGCCGATGATCCGGACAGCGAGATGACCGGGCTCCAGACCCGGATTTTTGAGCGGGCGGTAGCTCCCTGGCCGGATTTGATGCGTAGCGTGGGTAATTCCGCGGCTCACTTTCGCCCGAATCAGCCGCTGTACGAGTGGAGCCGCCCGGGGATCATGCTCTACGGGGCGTCGCCCATGGAGGGTAAAACCGGTGCGGAGCTGGGGCTTTGCCCCGCGATGACCTTGCAGGCGCCTCTGATTACCACACGCGTGGTCCGTGCCGGGGAGTCGATAGGGTATGGCGCTTCCTGGACGGCCAGTCAGGATACCCGAATGGGCATGGTGGCCATTGGTTATGCCGATGGCTACCCGCGTCACGCGGGTACCGGAACGCCAGCCGCTGTGCGCGGCCAGCGAATCCGTTTGTTGGGGCGGGTCTCCATGGACATGCTGGCGGTAGACCTGAGTGCTGTCCCTGAAGCCCGCGAGGGCGACCTGGTGGAACTCTGGGGCAAAACCGTGAGTGTCGACGAGGTGGCCGGTTACGCCGGTACCATTGGCTATGAGTTGCTCACCGGCGTTACGTCGCGGGTGCCTCGGGTTCATGAATGATTTCTTCGATGAAATCGAGAATCGCCGCCAGGCTTCGGTCGTCCAGTTTCTTGAGGACTTTGTGAATCACCATTTTGCTGCCCTTGAGCATGCTACTGATGCCCATTTTGGCCATTCCCATCATCATGCTGCCGGCATTCAGGCGGCGTAGTGGCTCAAGGAAAAAGAAATCCAGCCCGGATTCGGTCAGTTCAACGATGAGTTCATACAGCTGGTCGATGGCCTGCTTGTCGGCTTTGCCGCGGCCTTTGAGCTCACTGACGGTATAAAGAGCCCGGGTTCTTAGTTCATCGGGGATAGGGGCCACTATATGGCTCTGTTGTTTCAGCATTGGGATTCCCGTTGTTGTATGCTTGTCGATCCGGGAGCGTTCACCGGCTCCCCGTAAGGCTGACGTTTCAGGCTGCATGATACTGCAGTAAAGTAGTGTTCCGAGCCATTGGCCCGAGTGTTTCCTGACATCCGTCACATCAGTGATATTCCGGAGGCGTTGTTTCCCCGTGCATGTACTTGTTGTTCACGACTATGGCCCGCTTGGCAAGGTGCTGTTGGAGCGCCTGCGGGAAACGCATCTGCGGATCAGTCCTTTGCTGGTCAGCGATCCTGCCAATGTCGACCTGCATGCCCTGGATAACTGGATTCCTGAAGACACCGCGCTGATTATCAATGCGCTGTGGCTCGCGGATCCGGAAAAGGCGGAGAAAAACCGGGAGGCGACTCACGAAGCGGCGTTTTCCTTGCCGTTGGCGCTGGCCGAGCATGCCCGTGAGCGCAACATGGCTTTACTGCAGCTTTCTTCCTGTTATGTGTTTGATGGCCGTAAACAGGGTGCCTACATTGCGTCGAATCCGGGGCAGCCTGTTAACGAGCTGGGTCGCTGGCAATGGGAATGTGAGCAGGCCCTTAGAACGCAGCTCCCGCGGCACCTTATTCTGCGCACCGGCTGGAGCCTGGCCCGGTTTATCGGCAAGGTTCAGCGAAGTACGGCGCAAGGTGGCCTGTCTTTGCCCGGCCGCTGTCAGGGGCAGCCGGTGGCGGTGAAGGATCTGGCGAGGGTGATCGTGGCAGTGGCGCTCCAGATCGATTGTGGTGCTGAAGTCTGGGGTACCTACCAGTATGCCGGGGCAGAAGAGATCAATCTGTATGAACTGGGGTTGGCGATCGCCGGCATGCCTGGCATTCCTGAAGGAATCAAGGTGGTGGACGAGGTGCCCGACTGGGGCCACATCGAACCGGTAAACACCACTATGGTCTGTACCAAGATCCGCAATACCTTCGGCATAAAACAGATGCCGTGGCGCACCTGGTTGTCTGAAGAGGTGGCGATGTTGAAGGAATCGAACAGCGCTGAGCGGGTTCCGGCAAATTCCTGAACCCGCTCAGGGTGTGTGGCTGGTTGGTGCTTACTGGCCCTGACGGGCGAAATCCCGCGTTACCATCTGCAGCGCTTCCACATCCAGCAGTTCCACTTCCCGCCCGCGAGCGCGGATGATGCCCTGATTCTGGAAGCGGGTGAAAACCCGGCTCACGGTTTCAACTGCCAGGCCCAGGAAGTTGGCAATGTCGTTCCTGGCCATGGGCAGGCTGAAATTGGTAGCCGACATACGACGACGGCGGAAGCGGCTGGAAAGCGAGAGCAAAAGCGCCGCAATGCGCTCTTCGGCGGTATTCTTGCTGAGCAGCATCGCCAGCTGATGGCTGTTCTGAATTTCCTGGCTCATCAGGTGATACATGTGGTGCTGCAGTTCCGGCAGCTTGCCCGTGAGTTCCTCAAGCCTGTCGACCGGGAATTCACATACGCTGGTACGTTCCAGCGCTTTGGCAGTGCAGGCATAGTTCTCGCTGCTCATGCTGTCCAGCCCCACCAGTTCACCAGGCATGAAGAAACCGGTTACCTGTTCTTCACCGCCTTCGGTAATAATGGATGTTTTGATGGAGCCGCTCTTGACCGCAAAGCAGGAGCGAACCGGGGTACTCTGATCGAAAATATGCTCGCCGCGGTTATAGATTTTCCCCTGCTGGACAATATCCTCAAGGCGATCAAGATCGTTCTCTTCAATGGCCAGAGGTAGACACAGGTTGCTCAGGCTGCACTGATGACAGGAGGCCTTGAGAGGGGATACTTGGTGAAGTCGAATTGCCTGGGCCATAGTTGACGAACCATCCGGGTTGATCCATTCAAAACCGCACCGAAGCGTGTGCGGTGCGTCCTCAGCCCCAACAGGTAAGGCTTTTGCCTGCGTTCGGGGCGGACACCCTGGGCGATCCGGATACCTGGGCATGCGGCGGATTCCCATGGGTGCCAATGCTGAAACATCTGGTTTCAGTCACCTTGATTTAAATCAAGTATAGCAAAAAAGGCTAGTCTTATGCCCAAACTTTAGTCTTTGCGGGTTTGGCTTTTACGCCGACTCCGGCTAGCGTTTCTTCTTGCGCTGCTCGTCTTTTCTGGCTTTCTCTTCCGCCTCGGCCTGTTCCCGGGCTTGGGCTTCGACCAGTTCCTGTTCCACCATATCCGGCGTTTCCAGCGAGATCCGGCCCAGCGTCCCGGCCCGGAGTTCGTTCAGCAGCACTTCGGAAACCTTGTGCAGATCCGGTACCCCGCCGCGGCCCAGGAAACGGCGTTTTACGGCGATGGCATCCATCAGTGCCAGCCCATCTACGGGTGTTTCGTCCAGCCCGTAGCGGTTGACGACGAGCTCCGGGTAGTGGGCAATCAGATAATCCGCCTCGAATAGCGCAACATCCTCGAAATCCAGTACAGCACTGCGGATTGCGCCGGTTACTGCCAGGCGATAGCCGCATTGCACTGGCGAAAGCTTGGGCCAGAGGAAGCCAGGGGTATCGTAGAGCAGAACGTTATCCGGCAGTTTGATGGCCTGTTGTGCCCGGGTAACCGCCGGCTCGTTGCCAGTCTTGGCGGCGGGCCGGCCAGCCAGGGTATTGATCAGTGTGGATTTGCCGACGTTCGGGATGCCCAGGATCATCACCCTCAAGGCGCTTTTCTGTCGATCATGCCCGGGCGTCATCTCTTCCGCCAGCTTGAGGATGCCCAGGGCTTCCTGGCGTTGATTGTGTGTGAGCGTGACCGCACGTACACCCCGTTCCCGCTCCAGCCAGGCCAGCCATTGCTCGGTAATGACCGGGTCGGCCAGGTCTCGCTTATTAAGCACCTTGATCAGCGGGGTATCGCCACGCAGCGAAGGCACCAGTGGATTCTCACTACTGAAGGGAATCCGGGCGTCCACCACCTCGATGATGAGGTCCATCTGGGGCATGACTTTCTTGATCTCCTTTCGGGCCTTGTGCATATGCCCGGGAAACCAGTTAATGGCCATGGTGTTTACTCCGCTGATTGATTGAGGGCGCCATTATGCAGGGGAATGACTAAATTTTCACATTCATCAAATCCCGCCAGTGCCGCGCCCTCAGAGCGAATCAAACTGAGAACCTGTACAAATTGAAGGGATATCGGGGTGAAATGAAGCAGGAGAATGCTTTAGGGTGTCACTTCAAACGATTAAAGCCAATCCGTGGTGGCTCCCGACAGGCCGCCTCAATGATGGAGAACAGTATGAAGCTCGCAAAATTCATCGGTTCCGCACTTGTCGCCCTGACTATCTCAGCGCCGGCGATCGCACAGCAGTCGCCGGGTGGTCAGCCGGATCAGGTTGCCCAGCTGGCCCAGATGGTGGGGCTGTCTGAAGAACAGCAAACCGAGATTCGCGGCATCATCGACGACATGCAGGGCGAGATCGGCGAACTGCGTCAGGATGCCCGCTCGCTGCAGGAAGACCTGCAAGAGCAGATCAAGCCGGATTACGACGAGTCTGCCATTCGTGACAATGCCGCCAAACTCGGTGATGTGACCGGTGAAATTGCAGCGCTTTCTGCCCTGATGCAGGCGAAGGTGGATGCGGTGTTCACCCAGGAGCAGCGTGATGAGCTGGATCGCCGCATGAAGCAGATGCAGCAGCAGATGCAACAACAGCGTCAGATGATGCAGCCTCAGGGCCAGCAGTAATCCGCTGAGTCTGTGTGTTTGCGAGAAACCCCGCCGGAGCCTGGCCCCGGCGGGGTTTTTTGTTATGGGGTATTAAACGGGCGAACCAGAATGATCAGCCTGGGCAGCAAGGTGAGTGCACCCAGCAAGGCCATGAACATGGCAAAACCGGTGAACAGGCCAAAGTAAATGGTGGGAATGAAGTTCGACAGCACCAGTATGGAGAAACCGGCAATGATAGTCAGCGAGGTGTAGAACATGGCCTGGCCAATGCTGCGATGACAACGGTGCATGGTGGCCAGGTAGTCGCCGTCTTTGGCGAACTCGGTTTTGAAGCGATGGATGTAGTGGATGGTGTCATCTACCGCAATCCCGACGGTGATGGCCGCCACGGTAATGGTCATCATATCCAGTGGAATGCCCAGCCAGCCCATCAGCCCCAGTACTGAGCCTGCGGCAATCAGGTTGGGAGCCATACCCACCAGCGCCAGCTTCACGGAACGGAACAGGATCAGAAACATGACCAGGATAGCGCCAAACACCACGCCGATGGTTTTGATCTGGGAATCGAACAGGCTCTGGAGCATGTTGTTGTACATCACTGTCATGCCTGAGAGCAGTATGCGATCCCGGTCGTAACCGAGTTCGGTGCTCAGGTGGTGGCGAATGTCATGCAGCAGCTCCTGTCGACGCAGGTCCGGCATGGTTTCCAGTATGCGGATGCTGAATCGCGCCTTGTCCTGCTCCTCAGAAATGTAAGGGGTCAGCAGAATGTCCTGAAGGTCGTCCGGCACGGCGGCGGGCACGAAGGCCAGCTCCAGGGCGTCCAGGGGCTCACCGCCGTTAACCTGGGCCAGCAGGTCGAGTGTGGTCTGTATGGACAGGACTTTGCCGGTCTCCGGCAGGCTTTGCAGGTAATCATGCACCTCACCGAGTTGGCGCATTTTCTGGTAGGTGTACCAGGTATCCCGGTATTCCTCGTCACCGCAGTCTTCTACAAACGGGTCGCAGTCACTGGCGAAAGGATCCGCGTTGGCGTTTTCCGGGGCGGGTTGATCGGTGATGACCACATCCAGCGGCGTGGTGCCCCCCAGCCGGTCGTCTATGGTGACCATACCCTGATGGATTTCGGTGGAGGACTTGAAGTAGTCGATAAAGCTGTTCTCCACCGTCAGCCGGTTCAGGCCAATCACGCAGAGCACGGCGATGACCCCGGAACTGACCAGAACCGTCCCGCTGAAGCGCTCGGTGAAGCGGGCGAAGGCATCGGTGAAGGGCACCTTGTCTGAGCTCACGCGCTGGTCGATCGGGGGTGGCAGCAGGCTCAACAGGGCCGGGAAGATCAAGAAGGTAATGAGAAAAGCCACGCTCAGCCCCAGGGTCATCATCCAGCCAAAATCGATGACCGGCCGGATGCCGCTGAAGGTGAGGGAGCCGAAGGCAACAATGGTGGTGATCGCCATATAGAAGCACGGTCGGATCATGGTCATCAGGGTGTTGCGCAGGATGTTGTTTGGCGCAGCCTCGGGCTCGTCATGCTGGAATTCCCGGTAGCGCACAATCAGGTGGATAGTGAGCGACAGGGTCATGATCAGTAACAGCGAGATAAAGTTGGACGAAATCACCGTCACCGGCCATTGGGCCCAGCCCAGAAATCCGACCATCAGCCAGACGGTAAAACCGCAGCACAACAGTGGTACCACGACCCAACGCCATTGCCGGAAAATAATCGCCAGGGTGAGCAGCAGGAAAGCCAATACCCCGAAGCCGAAAGTGGAGAGATCGTTTTCAATAAACCGTATCATGTCGGCGACAATCATGGGCACGCCGCCCAGATGGATGCTGGCGTGGTCGCGGTATTGCTCCAGTATGGCGCGAACCTGATTGATGGTGGCATCACGCTCTTCACCCAGTTGCTCGGTGTAGCGGATAAATTCGTCGCTTGTCTGCTCAAGTTGCGTCCGTTCGGCCTCGCTGGCCTCGCCCCGATTCACCTTTTCCCGGAGTTCGTTGCGCTGGTTGAGTAAGTCAAAATAGCGGTCCGGGGTTGGCAGGTTGACCTGGATGGCCGTGGTCTTGCCGTCCTCGCTGATGAGCAGGTTGGGGTACATGGGGTTGTCCAGCAACGCCTGTCGGCCGGTCGCCGGAGCCACATCGTGTTCATCCAGCGTTTTGATCTCGCTGTCGACGGTGTCCAGGGTAAGGTCCGGGCTGTGCAGCAGCGGTACATTCAGAATGCTGTTGGTGGAACCGACGGCCTCAAGAGCCTGCAAGTCGTCGCGAAGAGCCCTTAACCGCGACAGGCCTTCGGTGGTGAACAGGGGGTCGTTGGGGGTGTAGGTGACCACCAGGAAATCGTCAGAGGTGGTGAAGGTCTGGTTTACCTGTCGGTACTGCTCCAGCGAACGATCGTTTTCCAGCACCAGGGATTCTGCCGAGGCATCCAGCCGGAACTGATCAAAACGCAGCGCGGTCACTGCCAGTAGCAGGGCAAACAGGGCCAGGACAATCCAGGGGTGGGGCAGGATAAAACGGTCGTAGAAGGCGCCAAGGCGATTCATGGGTTACAACTCTGCAGTCAAAAACGAGTGCAGAGTGTGCCACAAACCTCAGCGAACTGTGACCTTTGCCGAGGCTTCTTCCAGTGAACGGATCAGTTGCTCCAGACGTTGCGTCATATCTGCGCTTTCCGAGAGCTGGACAACCATGTTCCGAGTGGTTTCCCGGATGTCCTGAACATTGGCCAGAACCTGATCGGTATCGGCGGTCTGTTCGGCAGACATATCCGCGATTTCCTGATTGGTCCGGTCGATACGACCGACCACCTCGTTAATGGCTTCCAGGGCCTGGCGCCCCTTCTCGGATTCTTCCACGCATCGCTCGGCGTCGTCTGAGCTGCCTGTCATCTGTTCGACAGCGGTATTCATGGAGGCCAACAGGCGATCCAGGGTGGTCTGGATCTGGTCAGTGGAGTCCTGAACCCGGCGCGCCAGGTTACGGACTTCTTCGGCAACCACCGCAAAGCCCCGGCCCTGTTCGCCCGCGCGGGCGGCTTCTATGGCGGCATTGAGGGCCAGCAGGTTGGTTTGCTCGGCAATGCCCTTGATTTCGGTAATGGTCTGGCCAATCTCATGGCTGTTTTCGGCCAGTGACTGTACGCTGCCAGCAGACTGGCGAACCACACTCGCCAGCCTGCGAATGCTGTCGGCGCTCTGGCTGACCCGTTGGCTGCCATTTACCGCAGTTTCCCGGGCTTCTGTTGACAGGGTTTTGGCAATGCCTGCCTGTTCGGCAATGCCGACAAAGCTTTGCAGCATGGCCTCAACGGATTCGGCTGAGCGGTTGGCGCCTTCCTGTTGCCGCGTGAGGCTGTCCCTGCGTGCGGCGGCCCGCTGGGTGAGAGATTCGACCTCCTGGTGCAGGTGCTCGGTGGCCGTTTTCATGCTGCGAACGACATCAGATGTACGATCCTGCATCGCATTGAAGGCAGCGGCCATTTCGCCAATTTCATCCCGGGAGTCGACGTCGGCCCGACGGCTCAGGTCGCCGCTGGTCTGCACCGCAACCATGGTGTCCTTGAGCCGGTTAACATGGCGTTCGATAAAGGAAATCAGCAGTTGGGAACCGGCCATCTCCAGCGCCACGAGCACCGCCACGATCAGTGCAAAGCCCGGCGCGGTGTCTGCAAATACCTGGCTGAAGCTGGATTCGGTCTGGCCCGCGATCACCTGCATGGCATAAAGCACCAGCAGACACAGCACCGCAAACACGAGAATATTCAGCAACCAGAATTTGTACTTCAGCCGGATATTTCGCAACAGGGTCAGCATTGGCGGCTCTCAGTCAACGGCCTTGACCGGAATCTGCATCGCCTTGTCGGGCACGGGAACCTCCGGCACGCTCAGGCCCAGATTGTTCTTGTCGAATACCCGGTCGGCCCGGTAGCTGGAGCGAACCATGGGACCGGACGGCACTTCCATGAAACCTTTTTCCAGACCAATGTCGCGGTAACGGTTGAATTCTTCCGGGGTGACGTAGCGCTCCACCGGCAGGTGGTTCGGCGTGGGGCGCAGGTACTGGCCCAGGGTGAGAATATCCACACCAATGGCGCGCAGATCGTCCATGGTTTCAAGGATTTCCTCTTCGGTTTCACCCAGACCCAGCATCAGGCTGGTTTTGGTGAGCACATCTGGCCGATGTTTCTTGGCGTGGGCCAGTACGCTCAGGGTTTTTTCGTAACCGGCACGGGGGTCTCGCACACGACTGGTCAGGCGCTTGACGGTTTCCACGTTCTGGGCGAAAACGTCCAGTCCGGAATCCACCACTTTTTCCACGTCGCTCATTACTGCATCAAAGTCCGGGGTCAGGGCTTCTACCGCCACCTCCGGGGTACGCTGTTTGATGGCCGAGACACAGGCCGCGTAGTGCGCGGCGCCGCCGTCGGGCAAGTCGTCACGGTCTACCGACGTCAGCACGATGTAGCGCAGGCCCATCAGTTCCACAGACTTGGCGGTGTTTTCAGGCTCTTCCGGGTCAAGCCAGCCTTTCGGGTTGCCGGTGTCGACTGCGCAGAATTTGCAGGCCCGGGTGCACACAGAGCCCATCACCATGATGGTGGCGGTGCCGTTGGTCCAGCATTCGCCAATGTTGGGGCAATGTGATTCCTGGCAGACGGTGCTCAGGCGGTGCTCGGTCACGTTCCGGCGCACGGCATCGTAGCGCTCGCCGCCCGGCATGCGCGCCCTCAGCCATTTCGGCTTGCGCTCCAGAGATTTGCCTTCCGTGTTTGATGATGAACGCTTGACGCCGTCCTTGATGGCGGAGAAGCCGTGTTCGTTACGGAATTTGGAACCACTGGTAATGCGGGGCTTTGCGCTTTCGCTCATTGGCCAGGAACTCTCGGATAAGGGTGTGGTGAACCTTTAAGAGTAATCGGCAGGCAGGGCAGTTACAAGGCAGGTAGGGGCAATCACGGGGTTACCGGGCACGACTTTGGTCGTACCCGGTTGAGGGATATCAAGCCTGGGATTTTTCCAGGGCCTGAGTGATATCGGCGATGATATCGTCGGCATCTTCAATGCCGATCGACAGCCGTACAAGGTCTTCGCTGACCCCCGCACTTTTCAGCTCGTCAGCATTGAGCTGGCGGTGGGTAGTGGTGGCCGGATGGCAAGCCAGGGACTTGGCATCGCCAATGTTCACCAGTCTCAGGATCAGATCCAGGGCATCGATGAATTTGGCGCCGGCTTCGCGGCCACCTTTAATGCCGAAACTGAGAATGCCGGAGGCCTTGCCGTCACAGATCTTGTCGCAGGTGGCCTTATAGGGGCTGTTCGCGAGGCCGGCGTAGTTGACCCATTCCACGGCGGGATGATCCTGCAGGAACTGGGCAACCTTCTGGGCGTTGTCGCAGTGGCGTTCCATGCGCAGGGCCAGGGTTTCCAGCCCCTGCATGATCAGGAACGAATTGAACGGCGACAGGGCGGAGCCGGTGTTGCGAAGCGGTACCACCCGACAGCGGCCGATAAAAGCGGCTTCGCCCAGGGCTTCGGTGTAAACCACGCCGTGGTAGGAGGGGTCGGGCTGGTTCATCATCGGGAACTTGTCGGCGCTGGCTTTCCAGTCGAACTTGCCGGAGTCCACCACAATCCCCGCCACCGTGGTGCCGTGGCCGCCGATGTACTTGGTCAGGGAGTGAATCACGATATCCGCGCCATGCTCGAACGGGCGGCACAGAAACGGCGTGGCGACAGTGTTATCGACAATCAGCGGAATGCCGTGCTTGTGGGCAATCTCGGCCCACTTCTGGATATCCACCACATTACCGGCCGGGTTGCCGATAGATTCACAGAACAGCGCCCGGGTCTGGTCATCGATGGCGTTCTCTACCGCCGCAAAATCATCGTGGGGCACCATCTTGCATTCGATGCCCTGGTTCGGCAGCGAGTGGGCAAACAGGTTGTAGGTGCCGCCGTACAGCTGGCTGGTGCTGACGATGTTGTTGCCCACCTTGCAGATGGTTTGCAGGGCATAGGTAATGGCCGCCATGCCGGACGCTACTGCCAGTGCGCCAATACCACCTTCCAGCGCTGCCATACGCTCTTCCAGAACCGCGTTGGTGGGGTTCATGATGCGGGTATAGATGTTGCCCTGTACCTTCAGGTCAAACAGGTCGGCACCATGCTGGGTGTCGTCGAAGGTGTAAGACGTGGTCTGGTAAATGGGCGTGGTGGCGGCCTTGGTGGTCGGGTCGCTCTTGAAGCCGGCGTGCAACGCGAGAGTAGCTGGTTTCATCACAACATTCCTTGCTGGTGGATTGTTCGTTATTGGTTTAAGGAGCCGAGTATGCCACAGGCATTCGGGCTTCGGCACAGTTCCAGCGGTTATACCGATATAAGGTGGAACGCGGAGTCAGTCCAGGACACCGTATACCAGAGCTCTGAGCTCTTGTCGGATGGGATAGGACGAAGACGGCATCAGCTGGGTCATAAAAATCACCACCAGATCTTCCACCGGGTCGATAAAGAAGCTGGTGCTAGCCAGGCCGCCCCAGCCGAATTCTCCCGGCGAACCAATCGTGGCGGATTTGGCGATATCGGTTTTGACCGAGAACCCTAATCCGAAGCCGCTGCCGGCATAAGGTGTTTCAGTGAAGCCGCCAATAGACAGGGCAGGGAGATCCTGGCCGCCCGGCAGGTGGTTCAGGCGCATAAACTCCAGGGTTTTGCGGCCGATGATGCGCTGGCCCTGATATTCGCCACCCTGGCACAGGGCCTGGGCGAAGCGGAAATAATCATCTATGGTGGAGACCAGCCCGCCGCCACCCGACAGGAATTTTGGTTCCTTCAGATAGCGCGACCGCTCCGGATCATCCTGGAGTTTCATGGTATTACCGGATTGATACAGATAGCAGGCGGCAAAGCGTTCCTGTTGGTCTGGTCGCACATGAAATCCGGTATCGGTCATGCCCAGGGGGCCAAAGATGTGCTCCTGAAAGTAGCTGTCCAGAGACTGGCCGGAGAGCAGCTCAACCAGGTAGCCCAGGACATCGGTGGACACAGAATAGTTCCACGCGGTACCGGGAGAGAACTCCAGCGGTAACTCGGCCAGCCGGTCGACCAGCTTGTCCAGAGTCAGAATGGTGCTGCCATCCAGTTTCAGCTTGCGGTAGGCGGCATCCACCTCGGTTCGCTCGGTGAAGCCATAGGTCAGCCCGGAGGTGTGGGTCATCAGATCCCGGATGGTCATGACTGAGGCCGCGGGTTCGGTCTCGAAATCCGGATAACGGCCTCCCTTGTAGACGCGTAGATTGCGCCAGCCTGGAATGTATTTGTGGACCGGGTCGTTAAGCAGGAACTTGCCCTGCTCGTACAACTGCATCATGGCAATACTGGTGACGGGTTTGGTCATGGAGTACACGCGGAACAGGGTGTCCCGGTTCATCGGTAAGTTTCTCTCCACATCCCGCAGGCCCTGGGCGTGACACCACAGAATCTCGCCATGCCGGGCTACCAGGGTAACCATTCCAGGAAGCTTCCCCGGCTGAAGGTAATGGGTGTCAAAGAAAGAAGCGATTGGTTCGAATTTTCCGGTATTCCGTTTTGGCATAGTCACTGTGCACAGGTATTGAAGAGGTTAGTTCCATCAGCGTGTTGCCAGCAGACTGGGCATTTCTGTACTACCCTGAAACCACCGTTCGAGTTGCACGGGCAGGGAGCAGCTGACATGGGCAGGATACCGCACTGGCTTGCGCCGGTTTTAATCTACTTTCTCACTATACCTTCATTATCGGGTGCCGTAACTGACAAGACCGTCTATCCCGTTGGTGTTTTTGAGGGGATCCCGCGGGAAATTGGCGTTGAGAACGGCTCGCTGGTTGGCCGCTTTGCCGACATTTACCGCTGCGTCTTTGATCGGGTCGAAGGAAACTTCCAGTTTATCGAGATGCCGCTGGCGAGAATTCTTTTTCAGTTGGAGAAGGGAGAATTGGCGATTGGGTTGCCTCTTGTGCAAACGGCAGACCGCGACCAATATGCCGATTTTGGTGGCAGGCTGTTCCAGACCGAGTACGTGTATCTGTTTTTGGAGCAATATCCGCCTTTGCGCCAGGTGTCCGGCCTGCGTTATGCCTTTGTGCGTCGGTTCATAGGCAACCAGTTTCTTCAGGGAGACAACGCCAGTGCGGTCATCGTGGCTGAATGGAAGCAGGCCGTTGATATGGTGAAGCTTGGCCGCGCTGATGTCGTGGTTTTACCGGCGGTTCTTATCGACCATTTGATGGCGGGGTATGAAAAGCCATTCTACGTACGAACCGCGGCGTGGGTAGATCTTTCGTTGTATGTGTCACACCGCTTCGGTGCGGGGCGATTGGCACCGGAATTCCGCAAAGCTGTTCGTGATTGCGAATCCTATGATGACCGCGAGTAATGGCTGACCTGGATTCGAGTATCCGTTACGGGCCTTTCTTGCGCTGCGTCAGATAGCTCCGGATTTCACCGTAAAAGAAGAGGGACAGGGCGCCCCAGAACACTCCGATAGACAGCAATGCAGCTTTGACGGTTGCTGCGGCAAAGGCGAGCACCACAGGGACGAAAACGACGGCCAGCCACACCACCATCTGCGACTTGAGTTGCATGGCATCAGCGCCTTGATGAAAACAAAGCTGAATGATAACGGTTTTCGTCGCGGCGGAATGTCAAAGGTTGTTTAATGGCACCGCTTTATCCGCTTATCCTTTTTTTGTGGAGCAATCGTTCAAAAAGAAGTACTGTATTCGGTAGCGGCATAAACTGTTTACCGGTGGCCTATCCCTTGATACCAGACTCTCTGTACCGTTTTCTCTTCTATGTCCTGCTGTTGATTCCTGGTGCAGTGAAGTCAGACACGTTCCCACTGGCTCCCCTCATCGTCATGGCGCCCGACATACCCGGGATGTCGGAGCCAGGAGAAAGTGGCCGAGATGTAGAATTGGTGAATGCTGTGCTGGAGGCCTGCGGCTGGGAAGCCGAATTTGTCTACCAGCCCTTCGGTCGCCACATCCGCACTTTTCGCGACCTGAGTGCCGCCGATGCCGTTATGACGGTCCCGCTATCTTTGGACATACCGGGGTTCTCCACGTCCGCTTATATCTGGTACCACAACGGCGCTTTCTATAACGCGTCGGTGGCTGGTCCCATAACGACAATTGATGATCTGGCAGGGTTAAGAGCGGTTACGTTTCAGAATGGCATCGACATACTCAGGCTTTCTGATCGCGTGGATGAGTTTGAGCTGTTGCTGGAGGTGACTGACCAGACGATCCACGCCCGGATGCAGTTAATGGGCCGCGTTGATGTCATTCTTGCCGACGGTCTTGTGGTGGCTACTCTGGACAGGCGGATCCGTTCAGACCGTCGTTTTGGGGAGAGTTGGCCAAAAGAGCTGGACGATTTTGTATTCTATCCGGTTTTCAATCCTACTCCTTACAAAGTGGTTTTCCGAAGTGAGGAGGTTGCCACTCAGTTTGACGAATGCTTTGATCGCCTCAGTGCGAAAGGCCGGATAGTTGAAATCAACAGCAAGCACATTGATCAATATCAGGAGCTGTTGCTGCACCGGTATCTGGGGCTCTAGCCAGTTCGCATCACGGTATCGTTGGGAATCTTCCAGTGTGGCGCCAGTATTATGTCGAAAAGTGCAGAGCTTCGCCTATTCGACTTTGGTGAGCTTGGGTATCAAATAAATAAATTACAAACAGTTAATCCGAATGTAATGAACTAGTGTATGATTTCAGTACTGGAAATTCATTGCGAAAGGGAGGTCGGCGCATAGGATAGAATAATGAACCTCCTTAGTACTTTGTCACTCAAGTTGCGATTGGTTTTCTTGGTATCCATTCCGCTGGCCGCTATCGCAGGCCTTTCCATATACGCTCTCGTGGTGTTTGCTGACATTAATCGTGGCGTTTCAAGTATCTACAATGATCGAGTTGTACCGCTCAAGGATCTCAAGCTTATCTCCGATGATTATGCTGTTCTCGTCGTTGATGCAATCAACAAGGCAAATGCAGGACAGATATCACCTCGTGAGGCGCTCCGTCAGATTGAAGAGGCTGAGTCCAGCATCGAAACCAATTGGGAGCGATACACGCAGACGTCCCTTACTCCGCGTGAAAAAGAGCTGGTTAGGGAGGCGGATTCGCTTTTTGACGGAGCGAGCCGGGGGATCCAAGAAGCAAAGGCGGTCCTTCGTAGCGCTCCTTCCAATGCTCAAGGCCAATTGAATCGAATTGACGGTCCCCTCTACGAGCTTATTGACCCTGTGACTCAGAAAATTGGCGAACTCATCGAGCTACAACTCGATGTTGCGGCTCAGGAACGACAATCGGTTGGGGAACTCTACGCTCAGAGTCAGGTGCTCTATCCATCGACCGCTGTCGTTGCGGCTGTGCTTTCAATTGGTGCAAGCATTTTGATCATCTTGTCGGTCACTGGTCCCATCAATGCGATGAGAAACCTGATGCGATCCGTTGCAGAACAATCAGATCTCTCCCAGCGTCTCCACGTTGACGGCAAAGACGAACTTGCCCAACTGGGGCACTCTCTGAATCACATGTTAAATGAGTTCGACCAGGTCATCAGTCGCCTCTCCGCCGTGTCTGACGAGGTGGCGACGGCGTCAGAAGAGCTTTCTTCAATAAACTCAAGTGTTGAGCGAAATATTGAATCCCAGTCTGATCAGACTGACCAGGTCGCAACAGCGATGAATCAGATGAGCGCGGCTTCCAATGACGTGGCCAGGAGCGCAGAAGAAGCCCAATCTGCTGCGCGGTCAGCCAAAGAGCAAGGCGTGGAAGGTCGCGTGCGTGGTGAAAAAGGGCGAGAAGCACTGCATCGGCTTTCTGAGGATATCCGGCGAGTCGCGAAACAGATCAGCTCCCTGGAGAACAGGAGTTTGGAAATACAGAAGGTCACGGAGGTCATCAATGACATTGCTGATCAGACGAATCTTTTGGCACTGAACGCGGCAATTGAAGCAGCAAGAGCTGGAGAGCATGGACGTGGTTTCTCTGTTGTAGCTGATGAAGTCCGCTCCCTTGCTAAACGCACGCAGACATCAACGGCGGAAATTGCCGATGTGATTAAAGGCCTGACTGAGGAAAGCAAAGCAACCGTTGCGGTAATGCAGTCCGGGCTAGAGCAAGTGGAAGAAAACCGCATGTTGATCGACGATGTGGCCGAAACTCTGAATTCGATCGGGGACGCCATTGATCACATTGTTCAAATGGGCGAACAGATCGCGAGTGCAGCGGAAGAACAGTCAGTTGCTGCGGAGCAAGTGAGTGGAAATCTTACTCATATTGTCGATCTCTCCAGTCAGAACCTCGACGGTGCCAAGCAATCATCAGAAGCCAGTCACGAGTTGGCGCGATTGGCGGCAGAAATGAAAGATAGAGTCTCATCTTTCAAAACAAGCGCATAGGCAATGGGGGCAAGCCTCAGGAAGCCTGGGGCTGCTTTTAAACCGCACTTTTGTATTCGCCATCGGATTACCTGGCGTCAGGCGGTGCGGTCGTCACTCGTTGTGAAAAGCGGAGCCCTGTAGTTGTTAGAATCGGGAGTCGTTTTCACATGGGATGCCGTCATTGTCGCCGTCCATCTTCGTATTTGGGCAATACCGATTGAAGTACTCCGCCTCCGCGCGGGATGTCATTTCGCTGCAATATTCCCGACCGTTGCAGGTGAAGCGCATAGCATTGGTTGCCTCACGAGTCATTGCTTCCGGCGTTTGGTACTGGATGAAGTTTTGGGTCTCAGAATTTGACCACTCTACAACGGGAGTTGGTGCGTACTGCTGGTAGATCTTCCATCCAGTAAAGGCGATGGCTACGAGGATGATGAGCTTCTTCAAAGCGATATTCCTATTAAGCGCATAGACAAAGCCGGCCCTGGGCCGCTCACATTGATTGGCCATCGTCTTGGCAGGAGCTTTTTTGTTTTGATGAAGGGATCTTATCAGCTAGAGGAGGGCGGTTTGTCTACG
Organism: Marinobacter sp. EVN1; assembly: GCF_000475375.1. Lineage (NCBI taxonomy): Bacteria > Pseudomonadati > Pseudomonadota > Gammaproteobacteria > Pseudomonadales > Marinobacteraceae > Marinobacter > Marinobacter sp. EVN1. The sequence goes on along the minus strand of NZ_AXCB01000020.1, from coordinate 89,824 downwards.
GTGTAGTCAACTTGTAGTCAACCCATAAAAAAAGGGCTACAGCGTGAGCTGTAACCCTTTGAATTCTGGTAGCAAGGGGCGGAGTCGAACCGCCGACCCCAGCATTATGAGTGCTGTGCTCTAACCAACTGAGCTACCTTGCCATTTCGCTTCGGGACACGCCCCAAACGAGGCGCGTATTTTCGGTATTTGGGCTCATCCTGTCAAGGCTTTACGGCCAAAAAATACCGAAAATTACACGTTGAACCGGAAGTGAATAACATCGCCGTCTTTGACGATGTAATCCTTGCCCTCCAGGCGCCATTTGCCGGCATCTTTGGCGCCGGCTTCGCCGTTGTACTGTACGAAATCGTCGTAGCTCACCACCTCAGCCCGGATGAAGCCGCGTTCGAAGTCGGTGTGGATAACGCCAGCCGCCTGAGGGGCTGTGGCGCCGATTCTGACGGTCCAGGCACGCACTTCCTTCACGCCGGCGGTAAAATACGTTTGCAGGCCAAGCAGGCCGTAACCTGCGCGGATCACACGGTCCAGCCCAGGTTCTTCCATGCCCATTTCGTCCAGGAACATGGATTTCTCTTCGTCTTCCAGTTCAGAGATCTCGGCTTCCAGCTTGTTGCAGATGGGTACCACGACTGCGTTTTCAGAAGCGGCAATCTCACGCACCTTGTCCAGGTGGGGATTGTTCTCGAAGCCGTCTTCGTTCACGTTGGCGATGTACATGGTGGGTTTGACGGTAAGCAGGCAAAGCTCGCGAATCAGTGCCATCTGGTCTTTGTCCAGGCCCATGCTGCGCACTGGCTTGCCTTCGTTCAGTACCGGCAACAGTTTTTCAAACATTTCCAGTTGGGCCTTGGCGTCTTTGTCGCCACTCTTGGCGACGCGCTGGACGCGTTTGATGGCTTTCTCTACGGTGTCGAGATCGGCCAGGGCCAGCTCGGTGTTGATCACTTCGATGTCGGAAGCGGGATCTACCTTGTTGGCCACGTGGATGACGTTTCCGTCTTCAAAGCAGCGCACCACGTGAGCAATGGCATCGGTCTGGCGGATGTTGGCCAGGAACTGGTTGCCCAGGCCTTCGCCCTTGGAGGCGCCGGCGACCAGGCCGGCGATGTCGACGAACTCCATGGTGGTGGGCACCACCCGTTCCGGCTTGACGATCTCCGCCAGTTTGGTGAGGCGCGGGTCGGGCATGGCCACCACGCCGGCGTTCGGCTCGATGGTGCAGAACGGGAAGTTTTCCGCGCCGATGCCGGCTTTGGTCAGTGCGTTGAACAGGGTGGATTTGCCGACGTTGGGAAGGCCGACGATGCCGCAGTTAAATCCCATGGAATGCCTCTGCTGGAACTGAAAAATTTGGGCGGATTATACCGGTGTATCGGTAAGGGTGCGAGTAAGGGGATGTGCCTTGCTCAGGGCGTTGGTTTGAAGCTGTGCAAACGGTTCATGGCGGCAGCCAGTTTGCCGTTGGCGGCATCCGGTAATACCCGCATGACTTCGTCAAACACGGCGGTCAATTGTTCGGTTTCCTGTTTGCCGAGTCGGCCCAGTACAAAACCGGTGACTTTGCGGCTGTCGCCGGGGTGGCCTATGCCAAGGCGCAGGCGCTGGAAATCGTTGGTGCCCAGATGGGCGATGGTGTCGCGCAGCCCGTTGTGGCCGCCGTGGCCGCCGCCTTTCTTGAGTTTGGCCGTGCCGGGAGGCAGGTCAAGCTCGTCGTGGGCAACCAGAATCTGTTCAGGGGAGATCTTGAAGAAGTCCGCCAGGGCCTTGATGGCAGTGCCGCTGCGGTTCATAAAGGTGCTGGGGGTCAGTAAGTGCAGGTCCAGGCCCTGCCACTGAATGCGGGCGTATAGCCCGTGGTACTTCTTTTCGGGACGGAGCGTCTGACCCGCTTCGCGGGCCAGCGCTTCGACGAACAGGGCGCCGGCGTTGTGGCGGGTATTCTCGTAGTCGGAACCGGGATTTCCCAGTCCAACCACCATGACAATATCCTGTGCCATTCGCCGTTGCCCCCGGAGTTATTACTCCTCGCCGCCTTCTTCGCCTTCCTCGCCTTCAGCGTCGTCCGCCTTGGCGCCTTTCGGCTTGTGGATAGAGGCAACTGGCAGGTCGTGGTCTTCGCCCTGCTGCAGAGCGGCAACTTTAACGCCTTTCGGCAGTTTCAGGTCGCTCAGGTGAACTACCTGGTCCATCTCGACTTCGTTCAGGTCGACTTCGATGAACTCGGGCAGGTTCTGCGGCAGACAGATCACTTCAACTTCGGTCATGGTGTGGGAAACAATGCCGCCCTGGAGTTTCACGGCCGGAGCTGTGTCTTCGTTGATGAAGTGCAGCGGTACGTTAACGTGAATCTCGTGGTCCTTGTCAACGCGCAGGAAGTCGGCGTGAGTCAGGATGGGCTTGTACGGATGACGCTGCAGATCCTTCAGGATCACGCTCTCTTTTTTGCCCTGAATGTCGACGGTCAGGATGTGAGAGAAGAAGGCTTCGTTTTCGATGGCCTTTTTCAGCTCATTGTGCCAGATGGCGACCGGAGTTGCGTCTTTGCCGCCACCGTAGATGATGGCCGGAATCTTACGCTCTTCGCGACGCAGGCGGCGGCTCGCACCTTTCCCCTGATCGTCACGAGGAAATGCTTCAATAACAAAATCCTGAGACATGGTAATTACCTCGTTGGTCATCTGAGCGGCCCGCGACCAGGCTCTGAACAGATGAGCATTTCAAAAAGACCGGAGTTTTCCGATCGACTAAAAGAGTCGGGAGCCCTGTTGGACTCCCGACCCGGAAACTGCCTTTAAGTCTGAGGGTTACAGCGATAAGGCTGTTCAGACGTTCTCGAACATGGCACTGATGGACTCTTCGTTGCTCACGCGGCGAATGGATTCGGCGAGCAGCCCAGCCATGCTGAGGGGGCGGATTCTATCACAATTTTTGGCTTTGTCACCCAGCGGGATGGTGTCGCACACCACCAGTTCGTCCAGCTCCGAGTTGTTGATGTTCTCGATGGCCGGGCCGGAAAGTACCGGGTGAGTAATGTAGGCAACCACGCGGGAGGCGCCGTGCTCTTTGAGCGCGTTGGCTGCTTTGCACAGTGTGCCGGCGGTGTCGACGATGTCATCCACCAGGATGCAGGTCTTGTCGCGGACGTCACCGATGATGTGCATTACCTGGGAAACGTTGGCCTTGGGGCGACGCTTGTCGATAATGGCCAGGTCTGCATCATCCAGGCGCTTGGCAACAGCGCGGGCGCGGACAACGCCGCCTACGTCCGGAGATACGACGACAAAGTTCTCGAACCGCTGTTTTTCAATGTCTTCAAGCAGTACGGGGGTGGCGTAGATGTTGTCCACCGGGATATCGAAGAAGCCCTGAATCTGGTCGGCGTGCAGGTCTACGGTCAGCACACGATCCACGCCAATGCTGGAGATCATGTCGGCGACCACTTTGGCGCTGATGGCTACCCGGGTAGAGCGAACGCGACGATCCTGACGGGCATAGCCGTAGTAAGGAATAACGGCGGTGATTCGTGTGGCGGATGCACGACGCAGGGCGTCAGCCATCACGATCAGTTCCATCAGGTTGTCGTTGGTGGGGTAGCAGGTGGGCTGGATAATGAAAACGTCGTGACCACGAACATTCTCATTGATTTCAACGGTGGTCTCGCCATCGCTGAAGCGGCCTACAGTGGCCTGGCCCATGGGAATATGGAGTTTTCTGGCAATATCACGCGCAAGTTCGGGGTTGGCATTGCCAGCGAAAATCATCAATTTGGACACGACAGCATCCTTCTCAGTATCGGCGTTTGATTCAGAAGAAGCGGGAGAAAGGTGGCTGGGGTGGCAGGATTCGAACCTGCGCATGACGGGATCAAAACCCGTTGCCTTACCACTTGGCGACACCCCAATATCATCGTGCTTTTTTGGCATCATTTCAGCTCTGTCAGCTTTTTGTGCAGAGGTGACTGGTTCACCCCTTTAGCTACGAACCCCGTGATGCCGGAGGGTTTGCTTTCCCAGATAATCCGGGCTGCGGATTCTGTCGGGAAACGTCCAAAAATGCAAGCCCCGGTTCCGGTTAATCTTGCAGGTCCGAATTGTGAAAGCCACTCCAGGCTCTGGTTAACCTCAGGATACAGTTTTCGAACTACATCCTCACAGTCGTTTCGGTACCTCGAGGCGTCTCCCTCAAAAGCGGGGCGTATTTTGATTTTTGGTGTGTCCCTTGTCAACCCTTCGGCTGAAAAAATCTTTCCGGTGCTGATGTTGCACTCGGGTTTGAGCACCACAAACCAGTCTTCCGGCGGGTTTGTGGGGGTCAGTTTTTCGCCGACACCCTCGCCAAAGGCTGCATGGCCACGCACAAATACTGGCACATCGGCGCCCAGGCGCAGGCCGATTTCTGCAAGCTGGTCTTCGCCCAGATTCAGTCCCCAGAGGCGGTTCATTGCAAGCAGGGTGGTTGCGGCGTTGGAGCTGCCGCCACCCAGGCCGCCGCCCATGGGCAAGCGCTTGTGGATGTGAATGGTAACGCCGGGGAGCGTGTTCTCGGTGGTTGCGGCCAGGGCTTTGGCTGCCCTGATCACCAGGTTGTCACTGTCCGGAACACCTGGTACGGGTTCTGCCAGTCGTATGCCGGGCTGCTCCGGAGTCAGTGTGAACGTGAGTTCGTCGCCATAGTCCAGAAACTGGAACAGGGTCTGGAGCTCGTGGTATCCGTCCAGGCGCCGGCCAACGATATGCAGGAACAGGTTGAGTTTGGCGGGTGAGGGCAGGGTAATCCAGGTTAACAATACTCAGTCCTCTTGTTGCCATTCGCTGATGACCACGCGTACCCGTTTGTCGCCGTTCAGGGCTGTGATCCGGGCAGGAAGCGCGGGCAGGCTGTCAATGAATGGCTGCCAGCGGTCATAGCGAATTTCCCAGCCATCCTGCCGCAAGATGGCCAGTTGGTGCTGTTCGTCGAACAGCAGGCGGAAATCACCCTCCGGCGCCGGCAATCCTCGAACCCACCAAGCGAGGTTGTCGATGGGCAGGTTCCACCCTGTAGCGGCGGCCACCAGGGTTTCCGGGTCTGAGGACTGGTAGGTCTCACCATTGGCCAGAGTCAATTCTATGAAGCCCGGAACGCCCGTGAGTCGTGTTGTGCCCATGCCCAGGAATGAGGATGACAGCGAGAGGTCGTAGCGTTCACCCTGCTGGCGCCAGCCATTGATAATGGCAGTGCCGCTGTCTGAGGGTTGTTTTACCGCCAGCTTTCCTCTCAGTTGCCATTGGTCAAAGCGGCTCAGGTGGTTGCTGCGCTCGGCCCAGTCGGCGGGCGGCTGGTTGGTCATGCCCTCGGGCAAAGGTTCCAGCTGGATGGTGGTGCAGCCGGTCATGGCAGCGGTTAGCAATGCCATGCCAAGTAATCTTCGGATCATTGGTCAGCCCCATCACTGGTCAGCCGGTCGATGGTTTCCCGAAGAATTTCATGGTCTGGGTTCTGATCCAGCCCTTCTTCCCAGATGATACGTGCCTGTTCTTCATTGCCGGTTACCCACAGGACTTCGCCATAGTGTGCCGCTACTTCCGGGTCCGGGTAGGCTTCCCAGGCGCGGGCCAGAAAGTCGAGGGCCTGATTCGTTTCGCCCTGGCGGAACAGTATCCATCCCATGCTGTCGAGAATGGCCGGGTTTTCCGGGTCCAGCGCGATGGCTTTCTCAATATAACCGCGGGCTTCATCCAGGCGATCAGTACGTACCGTCAGAATGTAGCCCAGGGCGTTCAGGGCAACGGCATTGTCCGGTTGCAGTTCGAGGATGGTTTTCAAATCCTGCTCTGCGCCAGCCGGTTCTCCCATGGTGTCCTGTAGCATGGCCCGCGCATAGCGAAGTTCAACGTTGTTCGGGTAGCTTTCCAGTGCAGCATCGGCTGCGGCAAGGGCTTGCTCATTCCGCTCCTGATCGATCAGCAGATTCACCTCCAGCAGCCAGAATTTCTCGGCGTGATCAGGGGCTCGCTCACGCAGGTTCTGGATGTGGGCAATGGCCTGGTCCAGTTCGCCGGCCTGGGCCTGCAGTTCGCTGGCACGGGCCAGCGACGGGAAGAAATAGTTTCCCCGTTGCACGCTCTGGTAATACTCGATCGCCTGGTCGGTATTGCCGGCATCTTCCTCAATGCGTCCCAGATAGTAGCTGGCTTCATCTTCGTGGTGGCCCTGCTCGATCAGGCGGGTCAGTTCCTCCCGGGCCAGTGCGGGTTGCTGGTTTTCCAGGGCTACCAGGGCGTGTGAGAGTCTCAGCCCCGGGGTGTCCGGATAGCGTTTTACCAGCCGTTCAAATTCGTCCTGGGCCGCCTGCAGCTCTCCCTCGTTAATCAGCATGCGGCCATAGAGGGTGCCCATCTGGCGGTTGACCGGGAAGCGCCGGGTATTGGTCGTCAGGTAATTCAGAGCCTCACGTTTCTGCCCGGTCTGGTAGAGCAGATCGCCCTTGAGGATGATGGCGGGCTGGAAGTTCGGCGCCTGCTCAAGCAACTGGTTAATCTGCCGGAGGGCGACGGTCGGGGTGCCGGTAATTTTTTGCAGCAGGGCAATGCTGTACTGGAGTTCCGGGTTATCCGGGTGCTTGACTGCCAGTTGACTGTAAAGCGTCAACAGCTCCTGTTGCTGCGCGGGCGGCAGTCCCGCGGCCATGGCAGCGAGGCTGTCAAAATCCGCGTCTTCTCCCTGGTCCATGATCTGCTCCATATGGAACAGGGCGTTTTCCAGTTTCTGGCGCTTGACCGCCTGAATGGCCGATATCCGATGTGCTTCCAGATTGTCGGGGTCCACGTCCAGCCAGAGTGTAGCCAGTTGTTGCTGGGCATTGTCTGCATTCAGAGACTGGGCGATCCGCATGGCCCGCTCAATCACGCCGGTGTCCCGTGAGGTTTTCGCAGCCTGGAGGTAATTGACCAGGGTGACATCGTAACGGCCACGCTGGCCGGCCACTTCAGCCGACAGAAGCTGGTAAAGCACTTCCGGTTCGAATTCGGCATAGTTGATGGGCGTGGCAGGCGGGGTAGCTGCTGGGGTATCGGTCCCGGTTACCTCATCGGCGGGTTCCGGGGTACCGGAAAATACGGCGCAGCCCGGAAGTGTGACGAGAGTAAGTCCCAACAGGCAGGTAACCAGATACGGTGCGGATTTTTGCATGCAACTTCCTGTGTGCTATCGGCGATAGGTCAGTGAAAACCGTTTTCTGCCCGGTAATTGAGGCAGATCGGGTTGCGGCCACGGCCAAGGCCCTATAATGGCATAAGCGTCTGAACTTGCCCAACCTGTCCGCACTTGCCGAAGGCGACGGGTTTTCGGGTGGCGACTGAGCAGTTGCCCCGGTAGAATGGCGAGTGATTATCCATAATCAGGGCAGGGTTTTCTGTACTCCAAATGGCACTAGTAACGCTGGGAATCAACCATCGCACCGCACCCGTGGAGATCCGCGAGCGTGTGGCGTTCACGCCGGAGCGAATGGCCGAGGCCTTTTCAGAACTCCGTGCTGCCTCCGGTGCCAGCGAGGCGGCTATCCTGTCCACCTGCAACCGGACGGAACTCTATCTGGCCGGCGATGACGACTGTGCCCCCTCGGTGTTGCGCTGGCTGGCCGGGTTCCACGAGCTGGATGTGGCCGACCTTGAAAACGTGCTCTATGTGCATCGGGATTCCGATGCGGTGCGCCATATGATGCGGGTGGCCGCTGGCCTGGATTCCATGGTGTTGGGCGAACCGCAGATTCTGGGCCAGCTCAAAGATGCCTATGCCCTGGCGCGGGAACACAGCGCCACTGGCTCCTTCCTATCCCGGTTGTTCGAGCAGACCTTTTCAGTAGCCAAGCGGGTACGCACCCAGACGGCCATTGGTGAAAACCCGGTGTCGGTTGCCTATGCCTCGGTTAGCATGGCGCACCACATTTTTGCGGACATGTCCCGCAACAAGGCGCTGCTGATTGGTGCCGGGAAAACCATTGAACTGGTCGCCCGACACCTGGCAGAAGCCGGTGTGCGCAGTTTCCTGGTGGCCAACCGTACGCTGGAGAAGGCCCAGGCGCTGGCAGAAGCCCACGGTGGTAAAGGCATTCTGCTGTCGGAAATTCCGGATCATCTTTCCGACGTGGATATCGTGATTTCCTCCACCGCCAGCCCCTTGCCCATTCTGGGCAAAGGAGCGGTGGAAAGGGCGTTGAAGAAGCGCAAGCACCGGCCCTATTTCATGGTCGATATCGCCGTGCCCCGGGATATTGAACCGGAAGTGGCCTCGCTGGCCGATGTCTACCTCTATACTGTAGACGACCTGCGCCAGGTGATTGAAGAGAATATTCGCTCCCGGGAAGGCGCGGCCCGGGAGGCGGAAAACCTGATCAGCAGTGGCGTTCAGGATTTTCTGGATCAGCTGCGTGCCCTGGATGCGGTTTCCACCCTCAAGGTGTTCCGTCAGCGTGCAGAATTGCTGCGTGATGCGGAAACCGAGAAAGCCCTGCGCGCCCTGCGCAACGGCACCGATCCTGAGACGGCTCTGCGCTCACTGGCGCGGGGCCTGACCAACAAACTTCTGCACCAACCCTCGGTTCAGGTACGCAAGGCGATGGCCGAAGGCCGTACCGAAGTGACCGAATGCCTGAGGGAGCTTTACCAACTGGACGCACTGGAAGCTGACGAGCCCACCACCACGGAAAAACTATGAAACCATCCATCCAGTCCCGCCTCGAACAGCTTGTTGAACGGTTCGAGGAGGTGAATGCGTTGCTGAGTGATGCATCGGTGATTGCCAATCAGGATAAATTCCGGGACCTGTCCCGCGAATTCGCCGAGATTGAACCGGTGGTCAAGTGTTTTCAGGCTTGGCGACAGTCTCTGGAGGACATCGATGCGGCCACGGAGCTGGCCAAAGACGGCGATGCAGACATGCGGGAAATGGCCGAAGAGGAGCTGGCCAGTGCCCGGGCTCGCAGTGAAGAGCTGGACGAAGAATTGCAGCGTTTAATGCTGCCCAAAGACCCCAATGACACCAAGAATGTGTTTCTGGAAATCCGTGCCGGCACCGGGGGCGATGAAGCCGCTATCTTTGCCGGCGACCTGTTTCGCATGTATTCCCGCTATGCCGAGAAACGCCGGTGGCAGGTCGAGGTGCTCAGCGAAAATGAAGGGGAGCACGGCGGTTTCAAGGAAATCATCGCCCGCCTCTCTGGCGATGGCGTTTATGGCACCCTGAAATTTGAATCCGGTGCGCACCGGGTGCAGAGAGTGCCGGAAACCGAATCCCAGGGCCGTATCCACACCTCGGCCTGCACGGTTGCCGTGATGCCGGAGGCCGACGAAGCCGAAGCCGTTGAGATCAACAAGGCCGACCTGCGGGTGGATACCTTCCGCTCCTCCGGTGCCGGTGGTCAGCACGTGAACAAAACTGACTCGGCCATCCGTATCACCCACCTGCCCACGGGCATTGTGGTGGAGTGCCAGGAAGAGCGTTCCCAGCACAAGAACCGTGCCAAGGCCCTGAGCCTGCTGGCCTCCCGCCTTCAGAATGCCGAGCTGGAAAAGCAGCAGAAGAGCGTGGCGGAAACCCGCAAGAGCCTGGTGGGCAGCGGTGATCGTTCCGAACGTATCCGCACCTACAACTTCCCCCAGGGCCGGGTAACGGATCATCGTATCAACCTTACTCTGTACAAGCTCGACGAAGTCATTGCCGGAGATCTGGATGCCGTGGTGGTTCCCTTGCAGCAGGAACACCAGGCCGAACTGCTGGCAGATATGGCCAATGAGCAACAGTGAATGTTCGCTTACCTGTGAGGCCTTGCTGAGGGAAGCGGCAGGCCGGATTGGCGGTGAGTCTCCCAGGCTGGATGCCGAACTCCTGTTAAGCCATATCACCGGCCTGACCCGCACCAGTTTCCGGGCGTGGCCGGAGCGGGACGTGCCGGTGGACCAGGCAGAGCGGTTTTTCGCGTTGGTGGGCGAGCGTGCCAGCGGCCAACCCGTTGCCTATCTGCTGGGGGAGCAGGAGTTCTGGTCTCTCCCTCTCAAAGTCAGTCCGTCCACCCTGATCCCCCGGCCAGATACGGAGTGCGTGGTAGAGGCGGCGTTGTCGCTGGAATTACCTGCCAGCGCAAACGTGCTGGACCTCGGCACCGGCACCGGTGCTATCGCGCTGGCGCTGGCCAGTGAACAGCCTGGCTGGCAGATTATGGCCAGTGACCGCGTGCAAGACGCGGTCGACCTGGCCCGGGAAAACAGCCAGCGTCTGGGATTGCCTGTTACCGTGGTCAAGAGCCACTGGTTCGACCAGATTCCCGCCGGTACTTTCGACCTTCTGATTTCCAATCCACCGTATATACCGGCCAGCGACCGTCATTTAAGGGAAGGCGATGTGCGCTTCGAGCCTGAATCTGCCCTTGTGGCCGGAGACGACGGTCTGGACGATATTCGTCTGCTGGTGACCGAAGGACTGAACTGGCTCAATCCCAATGGCTGGATGCTGCTGGAGCACGGCTACGACCAGGGCAGCGACGTACGGGATTTGTTTGCCAAAGCCGGATGGCGCAACATGGAAACCCGCAAAGATTACGGCGGCAATGATCGCATGACCCTGGCCCGAAAACCGGCCAGTGACCAATAGCGAGAACAACTATGCTCAGCGACGAAGAACTCCTCCGCTACAGCCGGCAAATCCTGATGCCCCGGTTCGACATCGCCGGCCAGGAAAAACTCAAAGACGCCCATGTACTGGTTATCGGCGCTGGCGGCCTGGGTTGTCCTGTGGCTCTCTACCTGGGCGCCGCAGGTGTTGGCCACCTGACTCTGGTTGACGATGACCAGATCGAGCTGGCAAATCTGCAGCGCCAGATAGCCTTTGAGCAAAGCTGGCTGGGCAATTCAAAAGCCGAGCGTCTGGCCGAGCGGGTGAGGGCGATCAATCCGGAGATTATCGTTAACGCAGTCAATCGCCGGGTGGATGGTGATGATCTGAGTCAGTTGGTGAGCGAATCCACACTGGTGCTGGACTGCACGGACAACTTCAATACCCGGTTCGCCCTGAACCGGGCTTCGGTTTCTTCGAAAGTGCCCCTGGTTTCGGGGGCTGCAATAAGAGGTGAAGGCCAGCTTTCTGTTTACGATCCCCGCCACCCAGAAAGTCCTTGTTACCATTGCCTGTATCCTGAACAGGGCAACGAAGACCTGACCTGCTCGGAAGCCGGCGTCATCGCTCCGCTCGTCGGTATGATCGGCTCGGCTCAGGCGATGGAAGCTGTAAAGGTCATCTCAGAGGTTGGTAAACCATTGGTAGGCCGTCTGCTGATTCTGGATGCCTGGCAGATGGAATGGCGAGAGATGAAGCTGGCAAGAGATCCCGAGTGCCCAGTCTGCGCAAGTTAACTCCAGGATAGGTCAGGGTTGGGGGAGGTCTTTCCAAAACCCTGTGGAGCCATGGATGGCGGAACGGAGCCTACATGGATGTATTTACGGCGTGTTTTGGAAAGACCTCCCCCAACCCTGACCGGCAACGAGACTCCAAAGTCTCAATCCTTCAGCGCCTGAAACCTGGCGATGGCTTCTTTGCGGGACTCTTTCAGGTCCACAATGGGTCTGGGGTAGCCTTTCGGGATAACACCGCCCTTGGAAGGATCATGAATCCGCTTGTTGTCCAGCTTTGCCAACTCGGGCACCCAGTTCCGAATAAACTCCCCCTTCGGATCAAACCGCTCACTTTGGGTCACCGGATTGAACACCCGAAAGTAGGGCGCAGCATCGGTACCCGTTGAGGCACTCCACTGCCAGCCACCGTTGTTAGACGCCAGAAAGCCATCCACCAGATTCTGCATAAACCAGGCTTCACCAAGCCGCCAGTCGATAAACAGGTTCTTGGTGAGGAACATGGCAGTGATCATCCGCAGGCGATTGTGCATCCAGCCGGTGGCTTTCAACTGGCGCATGGCTGCATCCACAATAGGGATACCCGTGCGGCCTTCCTTCCAGGCTTCGAAATGCTCGCCCGGCGTATTCCAGGCCAGAGCCTCGGTTTCCTCCTTGAACGCACGCCCCATACTCACCCGCGGGTAGTGATAAAGGATATGGATGTAGAAATCCCGCCAGGCGATTTCATTGATCCAGGTTTCCACGCCTTCCCCGGAAAGGCCTGATTGCTTTGCCGCAATCAGGCACTGGCGCCCGGAGAGCACGCCATTGGCCAGGTAGGGGGAGAGCTGGCTGGTGCCATCCAGCGCCGGGAAGTCCCGGTTATCTTTGTAGTCCTTGGCGCGCTCCGCCAGAAACGCCTCCAGCTGCTCGTGAGCGGCATCCTCTCCCGTTGGTACCAGGGGCTTCGGTGCCTCTCTGAACGGCGCAGGCAGGGTGTCGGTCTGTTCGGGTTTGACCGCGTTGCCGATCGCGGCGGGCCTGGGGTGCAGAGTGGGCCGTGTTTCCTCTATCCAACTGCGCCAACGACGGGAGAAGGGCGTAAACACCGAATAGGGTTCGTTCTGCTGGGTCAGAATCTGGCCGACCGGGGCGACGGTCTGATCCCGGTACTTGCTCACCCGGATGCCGAAATCCACCAGGCGATCGCGCAGTGCTTTATCCCTGCGGCGTTCGTTAATGCCGTACTCCTCGTTGAAATGGACGTCGGCAATGTCACTGTTCTTGCAGAACTGCAGCAGTGCATCACTGCCATCCGAAAAACGCTCGGCGTTCAGGAACGTTAGTGGAACGCCAAGCTCAGCCAGTTCCCGGGCCAGGGCGTTGGCGTGTTCAAGAACAAAGCGTACCCGGGCGGCAGACCAATCGTGTTCCTGCCATTGCTGAGCGGTGACTACAAAACACGCGCGCACCGGTTCTCCTGACTGGCACGCGGCCGTCAGGGCAGGGTTGTCGGCAAGCCGAAGGTCATTACGGAACCACACCAGTTGTGTCATCGGGTCATCCAGGTCGTTGACGGGTGCATATAAGGGTAAATACAACCCAAAAAATCATAGGCTTGTATATTCGCTGCGACTACCGGATTGGATTATAGTTAAAACCAGCCGCCACCGAATCACGCTGACAACAAGGAGCCGTTTCGCAGGCATGACCGAGCAAACCGAAAGCCAGCGCGAAGGTGTCTGGGCACACCCCTATCAACTGGCTTCCGGCCAGACGCAACAGCATCAGCTCGGGCATACCCGGGTGTGGATTACCCTGCTGGATCTGGAGTGGCAGGTTCGAGAGCAAAAGCTGGATATTCATTCCGACCCGCTCCACTGGCAGGAAATCCTGGGCCATACCTTGCCATCCGCCGATATCCCGGTGCAGCGTTTTGTGCGTATGGATGATAACGGTATCGTCCGCTTCAACCCGGCTATGGGCGGCCTGCCCACGGTCATACGTCCGTTCCAGCCTTTAACCATTCCCGCCGGTGGGCGCTGTTTGCTTTACGTGGGAACATCCTTGTGGATGAAAGTGTGTGTGGGCGATGGGCAAACGGAGCTGACCGAGATCCCGCTGGCCGTGCCATCCATGACCTGGCTTGGCCGTAACACCATGGAGGGCGAGCTTTGCTACGCTTCCTCCACCTTTGGCCGGTTGGCGCTGGAAGCAGTGCCGAAACGGCCCTGGCGCGCGGTCACCCCGGTGACCATTATCAATCGCCGTGAGCAGGCACTCCTGCTGGAACGGTTCAGCCTGCCCACGCCATTGCTGGCCCTTTATCGTAACGAACGTGGACAGCTGTGGACGCCGGGTGTCACGGTAGAGTGTGAAACCGATATGAATTCTGCCAGCCTGCATATTGAGCAGTCGGTGTCCGCCTGTGCCGGTCAATGCCAGCTGGTGGCGCCGGCCAGGGAAAAACTGGCCAAAGGGCGCCGCCTGGTGCGGGCATTTGACCGGATGTTTGGCTGACAGAATCAGGAGCAACTCTGTTGATTGAGGCTATTGAGGCTACGTTTATTCAATTGATCAGTGGCATTGCCTGGGGGCAGTGGCTGGCGGCGGGCTTTTTGCTGGTGCTGGGTATCTTCCTGGGTACCATGCTGGCCCGGAGCGTCGGGCGGCTGGTCGAAAGCCGCACTTCACGGCACCACCAGGTGCTCATCCGGCGCCTGGTGTTCTATGTGATTTTCGTGCTGTTTGCTATCGCAGCACTGCGGGAAGCCGGGTTTTCACTGGAAGTGGTGCTGGGGGCGGCCGGTATTCTTACGGTAGCCATTGGCTTTGCTTCGCAGACATCGGCCTCCAACATCATCAGTGGCCTGTTTCTGGTGATGGAGCGCCCGTTTGAGATAGGCGATGTCATCGAAGCGGATGCCACCATTGGTGAGGTGGTGGCGATTGATCTGCTCAGTGTAAAGCTGAGAACACCGGACAACCTGTATGTGCGTATCCCCAATGAAACCCTGATCAAAACCCGGGTGGTGAACCGGTCCCGGTTTCCGATCCGGCGGATCGATTTGGTGATCGGTATCGCCTACGCTGAAGATGTGGAGCGGGTGCGGGATCTGTTGCTCGGGCTGGCGGAGACCAATCCGCATTGCCTGGAAGAGCCCCGGCCATTTGTGCTGGTGACCGGTTTCGGGCCTTCGTCTGTGGATCTCCAGTTTTCCTTCTGGGTGGCACGGGAGGATTTCCTGGAAGGTAAAGGCGGCATGATGGTCGCCATCAAGAAGGCACTGGACGGGGCCGGTATTGAAATACCGTTTCCCCACACCAGTGTCTACGCCGGCAGTCATTCCGAACCTTTCCGCATACAGCTGGTCGGGTCGGAACAACAGCAAGAAAAGGAATTACCGGATGTCGACAATAAAACCTGAAGCCATCAAAACCACTCCCCCGAAAGCCGCGGAGAACAAGGTTAGTCTGGGGTGGCGGGAATGGGTGGCGCTGCCGGATCTTGATATCCAGCGTATCAAGGCCAAGGTGGATACTGGCGCCAGGACATCCTGTCTGCACACGTTCCGAACCGAGCCCTATACCGAAAACGGCGAACGTCGTGTGAAGTTCTGGGTGCACCCGGTTCAGAACGATCTGCACCATGTGGTGGAATGCGATGCCCGGGTGCTGGACGAGCGCACGGTATCGGATTCCGGTGGCCACAAGGAACAACGCCTGGTGATTGAAACCACGCTGGTCCTGGGCGACCAGAGCTGGCCCATTGAAATGACACTGACCAACCGGGACTCCATGCGGTTCCGGATGTTACTTGGGCGCACCGCCATGGCGGGACGCTCAACGATTTACCCCGAAGCTTCTTATCTTGCCGGTGAGCCGGCACCAAGGACCTGACTATGAAAATTGCGGTACTGTCCCGAAACCGTCACCTGTATTCGACCCGGCGTCTGGTGGAGGAAGGCATTAACCGTGGCCACGAAGTGAAGGTCATCGACTGCCTGCACTGCTCCATGAACATCACCTCTGCTGACCCGAAAATCCACTACCACGAAGAAGTGCTGGAGGATTTCGATGTTGTTATCCCCCGCATTGGTGCCTCGGTCACGTTTTACGGCACTGCGGTGCTCAGGCAGTTTGAGATGATGGGCGTGTTTCCGGTGAATGAATCGGTCGCCATCACCCGTTCCCGGGACAAGCTGCGCTCTTTGCAGCTGCTGGCCCGTAAGGGTGTAGGTATGCCAGTGACCGGCTTTGCCAATAAACCGGACAACGTGCCGGAGTTGCTGAAGATGGTGGGTGGCGCGCCAGTGGTGATCAAGCTGTTGCAGGGTACCCAGGGCATCGGCGTGGTGCTGGCGGAAACCCGTAAGGCGGCAGAAAGTGTTATTGAAGCCTTTATGGGCCTGAAAGCCGACATTCTGGTGCAAGAGTTCATCAAAGAGGCGGGCGGTGCCGACATCCGCTGTTTCGTGATTGGCGACAAAGTCATTGCCGCCATGAAGCGCCAGGGCGCCGAAGGCGAATTCCGCTCCAATCTGCACCGCGGTGGCACCGCCTCGCTGGTGAGAATTACTCCGGAAGAGCGCCGAACTGCCATTACTGCCGCCAAAGCCATGGGCCTGAACGTCGCCGGCGTGGACCTGCTGCGTTCCAGCCGAGGTCCGTTGGTGATGGAAGTAAATTCCTCGCCTGGCCTGGAGGGTATTGAAAATGCCACCGGAAAGAACGTGGCGGGCATGATCATCAACTGGACCGAAAAGAACTATAAACCCTGGAAAACCAAAACCCGGGGCAGGGGATAAGAAGGCATGGCCAGAGCTCCATTTGAGATTGCCGGCGTAGAGGTGAAAGCCGGTACCCGGGAGACCGTGGAAGTCCCGGTGGCAAAACTCTACACCCATACCCCGCTGCATATTCCGGTGGAAGTGGTACACGGCCGCCGGGATGGCCCGGTATTGATGGTCTGTGGCGCCATCCATGGCGATGAGATCAACGGTGTTGAAATCGTCCGCCGTGTATTGAAGAACTCCGCGCTGCGGCACCTGAGGGGCACCCTGGTGGCGGTCCCGATTGTCAATATCTTCGGGTTCGTGCAGCGTACGCGCTACCTGCCGGACCGGCGGGATTTGAATCGGTGTTTCCCGGGCTCAGAGAGTGGTTCTCTGGGTGGGCGTATTGCCTATCTGTTGCGCACCCAGATCATGGAAAGCGTCACCCACATTATCGATCTGCATACCGGCGCCATTCACCGGTTCAATCTGCCGCAGATCCGTGCGGAACTGAAAAATCCCGAAACCTCTCGAATGGCTGAGGCTTTCGGTGCACCGATTATCATCAATGCCGGTTTGCGCGAAGGTAGCCTGCGTGCCTACGCCGATTCACTGGATATTCCGGTTATTACATTTGAAGGCGGCGAAGCCCTGCGCTTTGACGATGTCGTCATTGCCAGCGGCGTGAAGGGCATTATCCGGGTAATGCGGGAACTGGAAATGGTGCCGGCCAAGAAAGGCCCCAAGGCGCCGAAAAAGCGTTCGGAAACGGCGGCCAATTCGCAGTGGGTGCGGGCAGACATCGACGGCATCATGCGGCCGGTGGCCAGGCTGGGCCAGAAGGTCCGCAAGGGGCAGCGGCTGGCCATGGTAGCCGACCCCTTTGGCGAGACTGAAGTGGCTATTACTTCACCCTGTTCCGGGATCGTCATCTGTGTGAACAACCTGCCCTTGGTGAACGAAGGTGAGGCCATCTACCACGTGGCGCGGTTTGATGAGTTGGGTGAGGCCGAGAAGGCCATGGATTACTTCCGCAGTTCCTTCGAGAGCGAGATGTCGGAAGAAGCGGTGGTGCCGGTACACCCCTGGGATGAACTTCAGAAATAACCGACTGTTGGAGCACGTATGATCTGGCACCAGAACACTATTGAGCTGGCCCCGCTGCCCAGGGGATTTAACCTGGTGACCAACGAAATCCTGGCCCAGGCGCCGGAACTGACTAACTGCGAAGTGGGGTTGCTGAACCTGTTCATACAGCACACCTCCGCTTCTCTTGCCATCAATGAAAACGCCGACCCGGACGTGCGTGGCGATCTGGAGCGTCACTTCAATGTGATGGTGCCGGAACACGCCGACTATTACGAGCACACCCTGGAAGGCCCGGATGACACCACCTCCCACATCAAAAGCGTGATTATCGGGCCGTCGCTGACCATCCCCATCAGCCATGGCCATCTGGCTCTCGGTACCTGGCAGGGCATCTACCTTTGCGAACACCGGAATCATGCCGGTGGTCGTAAAATTGTGGCGACTTTGCAGGGTCGTTGGTAAGCGTTCAGGCGCTCCCCATAGGGGTGGGTTTCCACCCATAGGCGATTCTTCTCTGGGTGGAAATCCACCCATTAATTGCATGTCCTTCCGGCCAATCCGGCTTAGAAATCTGTTTTATAAGTAGTTTCCCGAACTGGCCCGGCCCTTGCTGAATGCTCCCCCAGCGAGGCCGGGCAGGTCTCATCAGCACCCAACCAACAAGATGAATCGGGAGCATTTCTTATGAAACTTCAAACCATTCTGGCGGCTGCGATCGCCTCCTCCGTTGTTGCTGGCCCTGTGATTGCCCAGGATCGTGCCGGCTGGCCTGAGAGCTTTACCGTTGGCACGGCAAGCCAGGGCGGCACCTACTTTGCCTATGGCTCCGGCTGGGCGAACTTTGTGGCGGAGAATCTGGGGGTGTCTGGTGGCGCTGAAATCACCGGCGGCCCGGTTCAGAACATGGCGCTGGTCCACACCGGAGACCTGAAGTTTGGCCTGACTACCATGGGTCCCGCCCGCGAGTCCGTCGACGGGCAGAGCCCGCTGGCACCGGGCATGAAGATGGACAACGTCTGTGCCATGTTCCCGATGTATGAAACCCCGTTCTCCATTGCCACGCTGTCCAGCTCCGGTATTACCAGCATCTCCGAGATTCCGGACGGCGCCACCATTGGTTTCGGACCGGCCGGTTCCACCTCAGATACCTACTTCCCGCGCATGATGGAAACGCTGGGCGTCAAGTTCGAGCGCCGTAACGGTAGCTGGTCAGACCTCGGTGGCCAGCTTCAGGACGGTCTGATTGATGTGGTGGCCTTCGCTGCCGGTATTCCTATTCCGGCGGTCAGCCAGCTGGAAGTCCAGACCGACGTTAACGTGATTGGCATGAACGACGACGAAGCCAAGAAGATCGTCGATAACTTCCCGGTGTCTGAATTCGTGATTCCGGCCAGCACCTACCAGTCCCTGGATGCCCCGTCCCGTGTGGTCTCCATGTGGAACTTCGCCATGGTGAACTGCGATATGCCGGAAAGCTTTGTGTATGAAATCACCAAGCTGACCATGGAGAATAACGACAAGATGGTGTCGATCCATAAGGCAGCGCGCCACTCCGTCCCCGAGAACTACACCAAGAACAAGGTACTGCCCTGGCATCCGGGTGCAGCACGCTGGTTCAACGAGAACGGCTATCCCATCGAAGACGCTGCCATCAAGCAGTAATGAACCTGGCCGAAGGGTCGCCTGACGACCCTTCGGCATCCGGTCGATACCGATTCACCGCCTCTCAGACAGGCAGGACTTATCATGACCAAAGAACAATCCCATGCCAGCGGTGAAATCCAGCTGGCAGAAAACCTGACGGTCAATGAAGACCATGTATTGGCCCACAATGTGGACGAAGAGCCGGTGGAGGCGAACCGCCGCCTGTACACCGGTATTTTGCTGAAGTTCGTCGTGTTGCTGGCGATTGCCTATTCGGCGTTTCACCTCTACACCCTGAACGTGTCGCCCATGGAAACCTGGTCGTTCCGTATTGTGCACGTGGCCGGTGCCCTGGTGTTGGGCTTTATCCTGTTTGCCGGTGCCCGCTTCGTTTCCGGTGAAGAAGGTGCTGCGCGGCATCGCTGGACCACCTGGTTTGCAGCAGTCGCGCTGATTCCCGCGCTCTATGCGCTGTACCAGACTTATGCCTTTCACCAGATGATTCTGGGTGGCACCCTGCGGATTCCCGCGGAACTGGAAACCTGGCATTTTGGCTGGCCGCTGCTGGCGGCTTCCGGTGTGGGTATTGTCATGAGCTGGTTCCACCAGCGCGATCGTGCCCGGTTCAGCGTGCCGGATCTGGTTCTCATCATCTGCTCTGTGGCGGCTGCTGCCTACCTGCTGGTGGTGTTCAACACCTCCATGCGGATGACCACCGGCACCGCGTTCGCCCCCGTGGGTATTTCTTTTGCCGCTGTGGCCGGTACCGCGCTGATTATGGAGCTTACCCGCCGGGTAGCCGGTATGGCTCTGGTGGTGATTGCACTGGTCTTTCTGGCCTACGTCTTCGCCGGCCCCTACCTTCCGGGCTTTCTGGGGTATCCCGGGCTGTCGGTGCAGCGCTTCTTCAGCCAGGTCTATACCGATGCGGGTATTCTCGGGCCGACCACGGCGGTGTCTTCGACCTACATTATCCTGTTCATTATCTTTGCCGCGTTTTTGCAGGCGTCGAAGGTAGGTGACTACTTTGTGAATTTCGCTTTTGCGGCGGCTGGCCGGTCCCGGGGTGGTCCCGCCAAAGTCTCCATTTTCGCCTCTGGCCTGATGGGTATGATTAACGGCACCAGTGCCGGGAACGTGGTATCCACCGGTTCCCTGACCATCCCCTTGATGAAGCGGGTTGGCTACAGCAAGGAATCCGCCGGCGCGGTTGAAGCAGCAGCGTCTACGGGCGGGCAGATCATGCCGCCGATCATGGGTGCGGGCGCCTTCATCATGGCGGAGATTACCGGTATTCCCTATACCGAAATTGCCATTGCGGCGATTATTCCGGCGATTCTGTACTTTGCCTCGGTCTACTTCATGGTCGATTTCGAGGCCAAGAAGCTGGGGATGCGCGGCATGCGCGAAGACGAGCTGCCCAATTTGCGCCTGATGCTGCGCCAGGTATACCTGTTTGTGCCCATCATCATTCTGATCGTGGCGTTGTTCCAGGGCTACTCGGTGATTCGTGCCGGTACTCTGGCCACGATTTCCGCGGCGGTGGTCAGCTGGATTTCCCCCAACAAGATGGGCCTGCGGCAGATTCTGCATGCGTTTGAGATAGCGGCCTATATGTCGATTCAGATCATCGTGGTCTGTGCGGCCGCCGGTGTCATTGTGGGTGTGATCTCACTCACCGGCGTTGGCGCTCGGTTCTCAGTGCTGTTGCTGGATGTGGCGGCCCACAGTCATCTGCTGGCTCTGGTGTTTGCCATGTTTATTTCCATTCTGCTGGGCATGGGCATGCCGACCACCGCAGCTTATGCCGTTGCAGCTTCGGTCGTGGCTCCGGGCCTGGTGCAGTTGGGGATTGAGCCGCTGACGGCGCACTTCTTTGTATTCTACTTTGCCGTGGTCTCGGCCATCACGCCGCCTGTGGCACTGGCGTCCTATGCGGCGGCGGGTATTTCCGGTGCCAACGCCATGTCGACATCGGTGGCGTCGTTCCGTATCGGCATTGCGGCGTTCATCGTGCCCTTCATGTTCTTCTACAACAGTGCGCTGTTGATGGAAGGAGGGTGGTTCGAAATCGGACGGGCGCTGATTACCGCTACCTTTGGCGTGTACCTGCTGTCTGCCGGTGTGCTGGGCTGGTTCGCACGGTCGTCCGCCCCGGTTCTGGTACGGTTGTTACTGGTGGCCGCAGCCCTGCTGACCATCGAGGGTGGTTTGTGGACGGATCTGGCCGGTATCGCGCTGGCGGTAATCGCCATGCTCATCCAGCGCAAGCGTGCGCCGGCTCTGGCCGCAGCCTGATCTGGCCAGTACCCGGAGGACAACCTGCCGCTGAGCGGGTTGTCCTGCCGGTCCGGGGGCGCTAGGCTTGGCCGAAGCCCCTCTTTGATGTTTCGGAACTGAATTCCATGCTCCAGCGCTTCAGCGTCGTTGTGATTCTGGTTGTCATCATGCTGCTGTCCTGGCTTCTGGGCGGTTGGTACGGTTATCGCCAGCTGGAGCAGGAGGCCCTGCAAGAGGCTTTCCGGTACCGACAACTGGTTGCGAATGAGCTGAACCGGTATCTGCCGGTACCGGCTCTTATCGCCGAACACCCCCTGTTAGCCGACGCGCTCAAGCAACCGAATGATGCCGTGACCCTGCTTCGCGCCAACGAGCAGATGCAAAGAATGGCCACCATTGTCGGCGGCTCAGATATCTACCTGATGGATTTGTCTGGTTTGACGATTGCGGCCAACAATTTCGGCCAGCCGGACACCTTCGTTGGCAATAATTACGCGTTTCGCCCCTACTTTTCTGAAGCCGTGCAAACCGGAGATTCAGTGGCCTATTTCGCCTTGGGTTTACGGTCCCTGGAGCGTGGTCTGTACTTCACTCATCCGGTGCGCGATCAGCGGGGCAAAATGCTCGGGGTCGTAGCCATCAAGATATTGGTCCATGAGCTGGAGTCGCAGTGGCACCGGCCAGAATCGACCCAGCAGGCGCAAATGGTGGTGCTGGACGGCGACGGCATCAGTTTTCTGTCCAGTCGCAGCCAGTGGTTGTATCGGGACTTTCGGCCAGGTGACAAGGCCGAAAAAACCGCCCGCGTGCGGCAGCGTTACCCCGAGCGGGATTTAGCGCCTGTTGACTTCTCGGTCACTGGCAAGCCTTGGGGGCTGGCGGATTATTCCACACGGATTCAGTTACGGGACAGCAACAGTGTCGGCACGTACCTGACCGTCGAGGTGGACCTGCCCAGGCTGGACTGGAGCCTGATGGTACTGACCGAGACGCGATCAGTACTCTGGACCCGCGCCGGTTTCCTGGTCAGCGGGCTGGCCTTGTTCCTGGCCGGGTTCCTTACCTGGTTGTATCTCCGCGAACGATACCGGCGGGAACGTGAACTGGCCTTGAGGGGAGAGCAGTTGGAGCGTCGCGTTGCTCAGCGGACAGCCGATCTTAAACGTTCCAATGACCAACTGCTGGAAGAGATACAGGAGCGGGAGAGAGCCCAGACGGAGTTGCGTGAAACCCAGCAAGAGCTCATCCAGGCTGCCAAGCTCGCGGTGCTCGGGCAAATGTCGGCGGGTCTGAACCACGAGATCAATCAGCCCCTGACCGCTATCCAGGGTTATGCCCGCAACAGTCGGAAGTTTCTGGAGCGGGGGGCCACCGATATGGTGGATGCCAACCTGGGGGAAATTGTCGCCCTGTGCGACAAGATGGCGGAGCTCATCCGACAGTTTAAGGTGTTCGCGAGAAAGTCCGAGGGCCCCCCGTCGGTGGTTGATCTCAGATTGGCGGTGGATGGAGCCCTCAAGATTATTCGTGCCCAGCACAGCAGTAGCGGCATTGTCATCGATTGGCATCGTCCGGAGCAGCCGGTCATGTGCCACGGCGATCTGATCCGGATCGAGCAGGTGATGGTCAATCTGGTGGCGAACGCGGTTCAGGCGGTTGAAGGCCGTGACGAGCCGTTGATCGAGATCATGATTGATGAGGAAGAGGGGAGCTGGCGTTGCCGGGTTCGAGACAATGGGCATGGCCTTCCCGGTAACACAGAGAAGGTGTTCGAACCGTTTTTTACCACCCGCTCTGTCAAACAGGGGTTGGGCCTGGGGCTTTCCATTTCCCGTCAGATCGTTGAAGCTCTGGGCGGAAACCTGGTCGGCCACAATCGTGACGATGGTCCGGGTGCCGAGTTCGTTCTCAAATTGAAACAGCGTAGGGCAGAGGAATGACAACCGCTTCAGTCATTTTTGTCGATGACGACCCGGATATCCGGCCACTGATGGAACAGACCCTGGAGCTGGAGGATATCCCGGTGGCCTGTTTTGCGGATGGTGCGTCAGCCTTGCAGGAGGTTCATCCGGATTTCGAGGGCATCGTCCTGTGTGATTACAACATGCCGGGCATGGACGGCCTGGATGTGTTGCAGCGCATCCGGCAGATTGATGAAGATATTCCGGTCATTCTGCTGACTGGTCAGGGCGATATCAGCACGGCGGTATCGGCCATGCAGCAGGGTGCCTACGATTTCATCGAGAAACCGTTTGATCACGAGGAGTTGATTGAACTTCTGCGGCATGCCCTTGAGAAACGGCATCTGGCGCTTGAGAACCGGCGGCTGAAAGCTCAGCTCCGACACCTTGCCCGCCCCGGCCCCCGGATGCTGGGCGATTCGCCGGCTATGCAACGGGTGATGGCGACCATTGATCCGGTATTGGATATCTCCGCAAACGTGCTCCTTCATGGTGAGACGGGGTCCGGTAAGGACGCGCTGGCCAGATATATCCATGAAAACAGTCCACGCAGCAGCCACAATTTTGTTGCGATCAATTGCGGCGCTGTACCCGAGAATCTGATCGAAAGCGAGCTGTTCGGGCACGAGGCCGGTGCCTTCACAGGTGCTGACAAACGACGTGTTGGCAAGATAGAACACGCTCATCGGGGAACCCTGTTCCTGGATGAGCTGGAAAGTATGCCCATGCCGTTGCAGATAAAACTGCTCCGGGTTCTTG
The DNA here is from genome assembly GCF_000475375.1 of Marinobacter sp. EVN1. Classification (NCBI taxonomy): domain Bacteria; kingdom Pseudomonadati; phylum Pseudomonadota; class Gammaproteobacteria; order Pseudomonadales; family Marinobacteraceae; genus Marinobacter; species Marinobacter sp. EVN1. The sequence goes on along the minus strand of NZ_AXCB01000020.1, from coordinate 65,950 downwards.
AGGAGCAACGGGTTGAGCGGCTTGGCAGCAACCAGGTCGTGGACGTGGACGTACGTATTATCGCCGCCACCAAATCCGATCTGAAAGAACTGAGTGACAAGGGAGAATTCCGGTCCGACCTTTATTACCGACTGAATGTGGTGAAAGTGGATATTCCGCCGTTGCGGGAGCGAAAGGAAGACATCCCCAAACTGTTCCATCACTTTGTCCTGATTGCTGCCGCTCGCTATGACCGCGAGAGTGTGCCTTTGGACGCACGTCAGGCTGCCCGGCTGATGCAGCATTCCTGGCCCGGCAACGTTCGGGAACTGCGTAACCTGGCTGAGCGATATGTCTTGCTGGGCCCGGCAGCCCTGGCCGAAGGGGATTCCGCCAGCGGACCGAACATTGCCAGCCGGCAGACGTTGTCGGAAATGATGGATGGCTTTGAACGCTCGGCTATTGTCAGTGCTCTGAACGCCTGCCACGGTAGCATCAAGGACACCATGGTTCAGCTCGGGATTGCCCGCAAGACGCTGTATGACAAAATGAAGAAACACGGGCTGGACAAAGCCGAGTTCAAGGACTGACCGTTACAAAAGATAACGCCCTGGTTGCACTGGTTTTACAAACTACGAGGTTTCCTCGATAAATCTGTCGTGTGTTTTTCTGTAGGATTGCTAATCTTTTTTTAGCGGACTTCTCCGACAGTCATTCCAACCACGGAAAACACACCACATGAAGAATCTGACCATCCAGGCGAGGGTGCTGTTGCTGGCACTGGTGCCGGTTATTGTTCTGACTGCATTGCTGACCACTTACAACCTGAATCAGGCCCGCTCGATCGGAGAGCAGGCGGTTGCAAGCTTCTCGGAAGACATGGAGGCCAGCAAGCGCCAGGAGCTGCGCAACTATCTGGAGCTGGCAAAAACGTCCATCCAGCATCTTTATGAGCAGCCGGGCTCGGCCAATGATCCTGAGGTCCAGCAGCAGGCCTGGGACATCTTGCGGCAACTGCGTTTTGACGACTCCGGCAGTGAGGGCTATCTGTTCGCTTATACCACGGAAGGTGTTTCGGTGATGCATGGTGTCAATTCCGCCCTGGAAGGCCGTAACCTCTGGGGCTTTCAGGACCCGAACGGCACCTACCTGATTCGCGAACTGATCGAGGCTGCGCGCAATGGTGGCGGCTATGTACCCTATGGCTGGAAACACCCGGAAACCGGTAACGTAGCCCCCAAGTTAGGCTATGCCGAAATGCTGCCGAAATGGGGCGTGATGATTGGCACCGGATTCTGGATTGACGGCCTGGAGTCTCAGGTTGCTTCCATGGAGCAGCGGGTGGGAGATTCCCTGGGTGAGGCAATCATTGGTTCGGTGACCACCTCCCTGATCGCCCTGGCCATTATTGTCTTCCTTGCCCTTGTCGTGGTTCGGGGCATTATCCGTCCGTTGAAGTCGGCGGTGACGGCGATGAATGGCATTGCCAGTGGCGACGGGGATCTTACCCGTCGGCTGGAGGTCTCGGGTCGGGACGAGCTGTCGCAGCTGGCCACGGCGTTCAACAGTTTTGCGGATCAGGTCCATGGGCTGGTCCGCCAGGTCCGCCAGTCGGCCGAGACATTGAATGACACCACCGGCGAGTTGAACGAGGTCATGGTGGAGGCCGAGCAGGGCGTTGAGCGCCAGAAATCGGAAAGTGATCAGGTAGCCACCGCCATGAACGAGATGACCGCCGCAGCCCAGGAAGTGGCCGGTAATGCCAGTGAAGCGTCGGATTCGGCTGGCCACGCTACCGCTCAGGTAACCGATGCCCAGGGGCTGGTGTACCAGGCCATCGAGGTGATTGGCGGGCTATCCAAACAGGTGGAAGAGGGGGTTCAGGTCATTGAAAAACTGGGCACCGACTCCCGCCAGATCGACAGCGTGCTGGAGGTTATTCGGGAGATTGCCGACCAGACCAACCTGTTGGCCCTGAATGCTGCCATCGAGGCGGCTCGGGCCGGAGAAGCCGGCCGTGGCTTTGCCGTGGTTGCCGACGAGGTACGTACGCTGGCAAGCAGGACCCAGAAGAGCACTCAGGAGATCCAGGCGACCATCGAGCGGCTGCAGAAAGGTGCCCAGCAGGCGGTAACGCTGATCGGCGCCATCAGCCAGCGCAGCGAGGAAACCGTGGAGGAAACCCGCCAGGTGAACGAAGCGCTGCAGCGTATTTCCCAGGCCGTGAACACGATTACCGATATGAACACCCAGATTGCCAGTGCTGCGGAAGAGCAGACCAGCGTGTCGGAAACCATCAACCAGAATGTCCACGAAATCGTGGCAATCTCGGAACAGACTGCTCAGGGAACCCGTCGCGCCGGCGAAGCGACCCAGCGCCTCAAGGCACTGGCCGGTGAGTTGACCGACGAGGTCAGCCGCTACCGGGTCTGAGCAGAGTTACCTATCCAGTCGAAGGAAAAGGCGCAGTCACGAAAGTGATCTGCGCCTTTTTTTTGCCCGGATCAGGGCGCGATTTTCTTTTTCAGGGCTTTGGTCAGCGGCCTTGGCAGGCTCGGCAGCGACTTCAGCAGCCAGGGCAGAACCTTTCTTTTTACGCCATTCAGGGATTCCGGCACCACCGCTTCAATCAGGTGCGGGCCGGGGTTGTGTTTGGCGTATTCCATGGCTTTGATCAGCTCTTCCGCCGTGGTTACCCGGGTGCCGTGCACGCCCATGCTCTGGGCCAGCAACGCGTAGTTGGTGACCGGGCCACTGATGTCGAGTTGGGATTTCGCCTTGGCACCGGCTTCTTCTGCGCCAACCCGTTCCAGTTCTACGTTCAGGATCGAGTAGGAAGCGTTGTTGAAGATGATGGTGGTCACGTTCAGATTTTCCCTCGCCATGGTCCACAGGGCCTGGTTGGTATACATGGCGGTGCCGTCACCGATCAGTGCGTAAACCTGGCGATCCGGACAGGCGATGGCTGCACCGACGGCGTTGGGCATGCCTTGCCCGATGGCCCCGCCGGTGAGGGTGATCAGGTCGTGCCGTGGCGAGCCTGCGGTCATGGCGTTCAGCATCAGGCCGGAGGTGATGGCTTCATCCACGATAATGCTGTTCTCGGGCATCAGTTCGCCCACCGCCCGGCAAACCTTTTCGGCGGTGAGTTTACCTTTGGGCAGGCCGGGGCGGCCGGGCGCCTGCAGCTTGGGTTGGGCATTGCTGGCACCGAGAGTATCGGTCAGCTTTTTCAGGCTGGCGGTGGCATCCTGCTCCGGCGTGCTCAGGGTGTGAGCAGTGCAGTTGTCTGGCACCAGGTAGCTTTGTTTGCCCGGATAGGCGAAGAAGGATACCGGGGCCTTGGCATCCACCAGAATCAGGTGGTCAAACTCGGAGAGCTGCAGAGTGGCCAGTTCCGCCAGGTAAGCGATCCGCTCCACCGGCGGCAGGCCGGCGCCCCGTTCAATGCGGGTTGGGAAGGTTTCGGCAAACAGGGTGACACCGTTGTGGGCGGCAATGCGTGCCGCCTCCAGCAGAGCGGGCTCACGCAGGGCGCGGCCACCCAGCAGCAGGGCGGTTTTCTTACCGCTCTTAATGGCTTCTGCGGCCGCTTTAACAGCGCTATCTTCAGCTGCTGGCGCTTGCGGTTGAGTGGGTGCGGCACAAGGCTTGCCGCCTTCGCCCCAGGACACATCCGCTGGCAGAATCAGAGTGGCTACCTGCCCTGGCAGGCCCCGGGCGGCGATGATGGCTTCGGCGGCATCCTGGCAAAGGGCTTCTGTGCTTTGTGACGTGCGCACAAAATTGGGGGAGATGTTGCGAGCGACCGTTTCGATGTCAGACTGCAACTGGGCGTCGTATTTCACATGGTAGGTGGCATGGTCGCCAACAATGTTGACCACCGGTACCTTACCCTTGCGTGCATTGTGCAGGTTGGCCAGGCCATTGCCCAGGCCACAGCCCAGGTGCAGCAGGGTAGCAGCGGGTTTGTCCGCCATCCGGGCGTAGCCGTCGGCGGCACCGGTGGCGACGCCTTCAAACAGGGCCAGTACCGCCCGCATTCCGGGTTCGCTGTCCAGGGCGGCGACAAAATGCATTTCGCTGGTGCCCGGGTTGGTAAAACAGACTTCAACACCCGAATCCACCAGGGTTTTCATGAGTGCCTGAGCGCCGTTGGTCATTGTTGTTCTCCAGCTTGGGTCAATTCGTTTGTATTGGTCCGGTCGAGATGGGTCTCGTTGATATCGGCAATTCTGGTGACGCCGGTCAGGGTCATGGCCAGTTTCAGTTCCTGCTGCCAGGTGTTCAGGAGTCGGGTTAATCCGGCCTGACCTTCTGCCGCCAGGGCCCACGCCCAGGGGCGACCAATCATCACGCCGTTGGCCCCCAGCGCGAGGGCGCGGAAAACGTCTACGCCGTTGCGGATGCCGCCATCCACCAGGATCTCGGTGTCGTTGCCGACGGCGGCCACGATATCCGGGAGTTTGCGGGCGGTGGCGGCCACACCATCCAACTGACGACCGCCGTGGTTGGAGACCACGATGCCATCGGCGCCTACGTTGACGGCTGCTTTGGCATCATCCACTTCCAGTATGCCTTTCAGGATCAGTTTCCCTGGCCAGCGTTCCCGCAGCCATTCGATGGCCTGCCAGGTGACGGAGGCATCGAACTGGGTATCGACCCAGCGCTTGAAGGAGTCCAGGTTACTGGCCTCTGGTACCGCGTCGCTCAGGTTGCCAAAGGTCAGGGGTTTACCTTTTATCGCTACCTGCCATAGCCACCCGGGCCTGGATAGCAGTTGCTGCGCTTTGAGCGCAACGGAACGGGCGCCGGCGCTGTTCAGGCCGTTACGGGTGTCCCGATGCCGGGGGCCGGGCAGGGGCAGGTCGATGGTAAAGATCAGCGTCTGGCAGCCGGAATCCCAGGCTTTTTTTAGCAGGTTTTCTACGTAGCCCCGGTCACGAATCATGTACAACTGGAACCAGAAGGGCGCCGTGGCGGCTGCTTTCACTTCTGCCAACGGGCATATGCCAACGGTGGAGAGGGTGAAAGGCACCTCGGCCGCATTGGCGGCTTTTACGGCCTGGGCTTCTCCCCGTTGTGCCATCATTCCGGCCAGCCCCAGAGGCGCCAGGGCGATAGGCATGCTGCAGGATTGCCCGGCCAGCTCGGTGCGGGTGTCCACGTTATCGACATCAATCAACACACGTTGGCGCAGGGCGATATCCTTCCAGCCGCTGACATTGGCCCGCAGGGTTTGCTCTTCGGTGGCACCGCCGTCCAGGTAGTCTGCCAGGAAACGGGGCAGTTTACGGCGGGCGAGGATCTGGTAATCGGCGGCGGTGGCCGGATAACTCAGCGGCATGGTGTCAGCCTCCGTTGGTGATGGAACGGGCGGCCGCCCGGGCCGTCAGTATGCAACCGGGCAGGAAGGTGCCTTCCAGTGACCGTTTGCCGTTGCTTCCTCCACCACCAAAACCGGCCGCTTCGCCCACGCAGTAAAGGCCTCGGATGGGCTGGCCGCTGGCATCCAGCACCCGGCTTTGCAGGTCGGTGCGTAGGCCGCCCAGGCTCTTGCGGGTGGTCAGTTGCATGTGAATGGCGATGAAGGGGCCGGCCCCTGGTTTTTGCAGTGGCGCCGGTTTGCAGGTACGCAGCCGGTCCGGGCCCCATTGGCGGGCGTGGCGTATCATGCGTATTTGGGCATCGTTGTTCAGTTGATCGCCCTTTCTGAAATTGGCATCGAAAGCATCGGCAGTGGCCTGCAGGGTGGCGGCGTCAATGTCCAGAGAGCAGGTCAGGGCGTTCATTTTCTTCGCCAGCCCTTCCAGGGTGTCATCCACCAGGAAGTGACGGCTTTCGTTCTGCATCTGATTCACCAGCGGTTTGTTGCCCAGCAGCAGTTCTTTCAGGAACAGCGGGAATTGTTTGTCCCGGATGCGGGCGTTGTGTTCAGCGCCGGAGATGGCAAATTCTTTCAGAGCGATGCGCCGGTTCAGCAGGTGCCAGGTCCAGGGCTTTTCCTGCTCGGCTACCCGTTGGCACAGCCAGTGAGTATCAAAGCCGGTCACCAGGGGTTCCGGCCCGATACGTTCGCCCCGGTGGTTCAACCAGAGTGCGGATTTACACGGTATCGTAGACAGGCCGTGGCCCGGGAAATGCGGATAGGGGTGGGGAAAGCCCGCGGCATAGTTCCACATTTCGCCGGCGTGAGTGATGCGTGCGCCCAGGTGGTCTTTGGCCCAGTGATGCAGTTTGCCATCGGCAAACGGGTGGGCACCGTTAAGCATGGTGGCCGGTTGCGGCCGATGTCTGGGCCAGTTGGCCCGGCACTCGGCGTGGCTGCCGTTGATACCGCCCATAGCCAGCACCACATTCGCAGCCTCAAATCGCACTTCTTCGCCGGTTTCCTCGTTGATGGCAACGGCGCCACAGACCTCACCGGCCTGATGGTCGAGTGCGGTAATTCGGTGCCGGTGATGAATGGCCAGTCTGCCACCGGTACTGGCTTCGTGCAGGGCATTGACCATGCAGCGCACCAGTTCCCGGGAGGTGCCCCAGGTGATGTGGTAGCGGGGCACGCTGTTGCCATCGCCAAAACGGCCTCGCTCCACCCAGTTCACCGCCGGCATGAATTTGATGCCCTCGTTGGCGAGCCAGTCGTGCACCTCGGTACGGGAATGCTCAACGTAGTAGCGGGCCCATTGCATGGGCCACTCATCGTTCGGGTCCAGTTCGCCGAAACGCAGCCAGTCGTTCAGCGCCAGTTCCGGCGAATCGGCGATTCTCATGCGCCGCTGCAGCGGCGTGTCAATCAGCATCATGCCGCCGAAGGCCCACAGCGCCAGACCTCCGAAGCGTTCGGGGCTGTCACGATCAACAATGGTTACGGACTTGCCCGCCCGCAGCGCTTCCAGGGCGGTGACAATGCCCGCCAGGCCGCCGCCGGCAATCAAAAGGTCTGAGCTAACAGGTTTCACCATGATGCGTTTCCGGATTGTATTTTTGGTTTTGTTGTTACAGACCATATAACGCTATGATCGGTTCTGAATTGACTTCAGAGGCCATAATAATTGACGTTAGAAGCCACCGTATCCATGGGCTGGGTCAATACCGTGATCGATGCCGCGAGGAATCTGGGCGTTCCGGAGAACCTGTTGCTGGAAACCGCTGGTCTGCCGGCCGGGGCCCTGTCTCTCGAACGATGGCCCATCGACTTCATTACCCGTCTCTGGCACGCCGCGGAGCAGTGCACGCGGGATCCCGGGTTTGGTCTGAAAGTTGGCGCCGGGGTGCGGCCGGCCAGTATTGATGCGGTCAGTTTCGCCATGCAGAGCGCCGCCACGCTGCGCGAAGCCATCACCCTGGTCCAGAAATACCAGCGGCTGATCTCTGATGGCGGTCGCTTCCAGATGATACCGGGTAGCAGGGGCACCTGGATTGTCTACCACCCCCGGCAGGGGCGTCTGGCGTTCAGTCCGCATCAGATTGAAGCGGTGCTGTCGGCCGTGGTCAGCCTGACCGACTGGATTGCCGGTTCTGCGGTTGGGCCTGTGCGAGTGCAATTCAGTCAGGCCCGTCTGGGGCCGCTGTCAGGGTACCGGGAGGTGTTTGGTTGCCCGGTGGAGTTCGAGCAGGCGTTCAGTGGTTTGCTGGTGGGTAATGAGGTGCTGGACAGGCCTTTGCCACAGGCAGATCCGGCCCTTGCCCGTGTACATGAACAGTACAATGCAGGACGGCTGGCGGCGCTGGAAAAGGGCGCTGTGTCGGCAGAGGATCTTCGACAATGGCTGGTCGCCCGGATGGGGCCAAACCTTCCACGACGGGCAGAAGCGGCCAGGATGTTGGGGCTCAGCGAACGTACGTTGGCCCGTCGGCTGGAGGCACAGGGCTATACGTTCAACAGCTTGTTGGACGAGGTGCGCCGGGAGCTCGCCCTGGCGGCGGTGCGGGAATCGGGGTTGTCCCTGGCAGAGATCGCTTTATCGCTCGGATTTGCAGAGGCCAGTACCTTTTACCGGGCATTCCATCGCTGGACGGGCATGCCCCCGGCTCGCTGGCGCAAACAGGGGGCGCACTGAAATCTACAGATTGGCTTCGGCAAACTCTGCCAGTACCGAACGGGGCACGCCTTGCAGATGGATGTGACCGCCGTGGCGGAAGCCCTTGAAGCGCTCAGTCATGTAGGTCAGGCCGGAACTCAGGGGGCTCAGATAGGGGGTGTCTATCTGCGCCAGGTTGCCCAGGCAGATCACCTTGGAGCCGTTACCGGCCCGGGTGATGATGGTCTTGATCTGGTGCGGGGTCAGGTTCTGCGATTCATCGATGATGATGAGGCTGTGCTGGAAGCTGCGGCCCCGGATGTAGTTCATGGATTTGAAGTGCAGAGGCACTTTGCTGAGGATGTAGTCGACGCTGGCGGTCATGTTCTCATCGTCTTCGTGCAAAGCTTCCAGGTTGTCCACGATCGCACCCAGCCAGGGTTCCATTTTCTCGGCTTCGGTACCGGGCAGGAAACCGATATCCTCATCCAGGCCCTGGGTAGAGCGGGTCGCGATGATGCGTTTGTAGAGTTTGCTGGCCACGGTCATTTCAATACAAGCGGCCAGGGCCAGAATGGTTTTACCGGAACCCGCCGAGCCGGTCAGGTTCACCAGGTGGATGTCGGGGTCCAGTAACAGGTTCAGGGCCATGGCCTGATAGATATCCCTGGGCACCAGGCCCCAGACTTCTTCATTCATCAGGTCATGCTGGTGCAGATCCTTGAGCACCAGTTGGTCCTCGGAGATATCAACTACCTTGCCGATGAAGCCCTGCTCGTCAATCACGAACTCGTTGATGTTCAGTTTCGCCAGTTCCCCTTCGCGTTTGAGCAGGTGTTCCGTCACTCCCTCCCGCTGGATGGTTTCCACCTTGGCGATACCGTCCCAGAACGAGTTCGGGAACTCCTTGTAGCCCTTGGGCAGCAGGTCAATGTCGTCAAGTAGCTGGTCGTTGTGGTAGTCCTGGGCTTCGACACCAAAGCCGCGGGCCTTTAACCGCATGTTGATGTCTTTACTGACCAGGATGATATCCCGTGACTTGTGGCGTGCCTGCAGGGCGGCGAGGGTGTTGATGATCTTGTTGTCGTTCAGGTGCTCCGGCAGGGAATGATTGCCGGCACCTTCGGTGCTCATGATGATTGAGAGGGTGCCCAGTGGGTCCGCTTTCTTGCCGCGCAGAATCGGCACGCCTTTCTCGATGTCCTTGGGGCTGGCATCACCCAGCAGTTTGTCGATGTTACGAATGGCCTGGCGGCAGTCGGCAGCAACCGTCTGTTTGCCGGATTTCAGGCTGTCGAGCTCTTCGAGGACAGTCATCGGAATGATGACATCATGTTCTTCAAAGTTCAGGAGGGCATTCGGGTCGTGAATCAGGACGTTGGTGTCGAGGACATACATTTTCCGGCGAGCTTGCGGTGCTCTTGGCATAGGGGGCGCTACCTCTCTGGTGGCTCAGTCGGTCTCGGCGCAGCGTTGCGTCAGGTCTCTGTCGGAGATCAGTTTCAGCATGTCATAAGTGGTTATGATACCGGTGATTTTTGAATCCCGGGTGACAAAGATCCGGTGCAGGTGCTCTCGCATCATGATATTGGCAATGTCTCGCACTGGCGTGTCTTCGTCAACCGACAAAACAATGGGCGTCATGATGTCCCGGACTTCAACCGGAACCTTGCCCATCTCTTCGAAGATGACCATACGCAGACGCCGGGCCTCTTCCTGCTCCTCTTCGGTCAGCCTGGGCTGATCGCCGGAACGGGAGGCATTCCAACGGAATTCGGTAATGTCCTTGAGGGTGGCTATGCCGATGATGTCGCCGTTGTCGTCGGTAACCGGGCTGCCGGTGATTTCGTTGTCGGTGAGGAACCTGGCGAGGCGATCCATAGTCCAGTTGTGGGGGACGGCCTTGATGGTCGGGGTCATGATCTCATGGGCGAGAACACTCATGTGCGGGCATCTTCCGTTTGCTGTGCTTTTGATGAAGCTTAGCCGTTCCGTGGCCTGCCGTCACCCCTGCATTGTGGGTCGGGTTAACGGGCTTCCGGGCTTACGCCCTGCAATGTGCCGTCTTCGCCCCATTGCAACTGGTAACCCTGATAGCGATCCTGTTTGGCGACGGCTTCCAGTGCGAGGATGGATTTGACCGGTATATCGACAATCAGGCTATTGACCAGCCACCCGGGCAATGCGCCGTTGGGTTCGGTGTGCTGCACCCAGACCATTCGGGTTCGGTCGCCCTCCGGGGTAAACCGGTAGAGTGTGTCGGAGCGGTCCACCCGCACGCGACTGTTGAACTCGGCCCGCATGTTGGGAGTGGCGTTGAGGTCCATGATAATCTCGCCGGTGGACGCGTCGCCGCGGGTACGGATGCGCAGTACATAATCCCGGTCGGCTACCGGCCACGGCATATCGTTGACCGAATAGGCATAGCGATCGTGGAAGTCCCCCTGGCCAAAGGCATGGGATTCGGTGCAGTTGTGTACCCATTCCTCACAGGATTCCGGATTGACCATGACGGCCATCAGGTTCTCGATAGGAACGTCCAGTTCCGCTACTGCCTTGAAAGCCTCGAACCCCGAGCCTTCCCGCGCCATGGTGTATATCCGCACATTGTCCACTTCCTTGCGCAGTGACCAGGCCTCGGCATCTTCCGATGGCAACGGGCCGGTTTCACTGGCGGACACAGACAAGGTCATCAACAGGCCCATAATGCCGGAAATCAGGCGGCTAACGCCGTGGGCTCTGGTTGTGGTCATAGGCTAAACTTCCGTTGTAAGAGTGAGCCGAGTCTACCACGGGGCGCAATGGCCCCCGCCTGTGAATGCGGGGGTTTGTGAACCAGGTAGCTTAGTTACACAACGCACACCACGATTGGCCTGATCTGACGAACATTATGACAACACAGAAACTGGTAGATGCCCGCGGACGAATAACGCCAGGGCTGATGGAGCATCCTGTCGACACCATCAACTATCTCGACTACGACCTGCGCACGGTGATGGACAAGCCTCGGACCCGCCTGGCCAGACACTGGCGTTTCAATCAGTTCCAGTTTGTCAGTGCGATGGCACCGGGCTGGGTGTTTGGCCTGGCTATTGTGGATCTGAACCTGGTGGGTAATGGCTTTTTCTATCTGTTCGATTTCGAGAGCGGACAGATGTTCGAGCATTCGTTTTTGCAGCCTCTGGCCAGGAACACGAACATAGAGCCCTATCCTGAACGCGGTCACGCCCGGTTCCGCAAAGGCGACTTGAGCATGGCCATTGAACCGGCCACCGGCGGTCGGAATGTGAGAGTGAGCGGACCCGGTAATATCCGGGTGGATCTTGAGTTGCGGGACACCGAACAACCCTTGCGGCTGGTGTCGCCGGCCGGATACAACGGCTGGGTGTTCACCCGGAAATCGGCCGGGCTGACGGTGGACGGTGAAGTGCGCCTGGGCGATGTGGTCTGGCGTTGCGATGAGTCTACCCGTGGGTCCATCGACTGGAGCTGCGGCTTCATGCGCCGGGAGACTGCCTGGAACTGGGCCAGTCTGGCTGGGGTTGCCGACAATGGTGTTTCAGTGGGGCTGAACCTGGCCGCTGGTGTGAACGAGACCGGGATGACCGAGAACGCGCTGTGGCTCGACGGACGTCGCATTCTGCTGGGGCCGGCCCGATTCGAGTTTGATCGCTATCAGCCCGGGGCAGACTGGCGGGTCACCACCGACGATGGCCGCGTTGACCTCCGTTTCGTGCCCGCTGGCGCGCGCCGGGAAAAGCTCAACGCCTGGGTTATTGCCTCCAATTTCCGTCAGTTTGTGGGCACTTTTCAGGGTACGGTTGCGGATGAAAGCGGCAAAAAAATCCCCGTAAACGGGTTACGGGGATTGATGGAAGATCACTTTGCCCGGTGGTAAACCGGGCATAGCCATCACTTTTCGGGCAGGGTGACGTTCAATTCCAGCACGGAGCAGTGGTCATTGCGATCCACCTCCACCTGTACCATGTCGTCGCTGATCTGAACGTACTTGCGGATCACCTGCAACAGCTCCTGCTGCAGCTGGGGCAGGTAGTCCGGCTGTTCACGCTGGCCCCGCTCATGGGCCACGATAATCTGCAGTCGCTCCTTGGCGACACTGGCCGTACTGTTTTTCTTGCTTCTGAAGTAATCGAAAAAACTCATCCCTTAGCCCCCTTTGAACATCCGTGAGAAGAAGCCTTTTTTCTGGGACGTCATGAAACGGTGTTCCCGTTCCTCGCCCAGCAGCCTCGCAACGGCATCTTCATAGGCCTGGCCGGCATCGCTTTGCTCCTCCAGAATGACCGGCAGGCCCTGGTTGGAGGCATTCAGTACGATCTGGCTCTCGGGAATTACGCCCAGCAGGGGAATGGCCAGGATTTCCTCAACATCCTGTACCGACAGCATCTCGCCTTTTTCTACCCGGTCCGGGTTGTAGCGGGTCAATAGCAGGTGTTCCTTGACTGGGTCCTGCCCCATTTCCGCTCGCCGGGATTTGCTCTGCAGTATGCCCAGGATGCGGTCTGAATCCCGTACCGATGAGACTTCCGGGTTGGTTACGACAATCGCCTCGTCGGCATAGTAGAGCGCCATCAGGGCGCCATGTTCGATGCCGGCCGGGGAGTCGCACACGATGTAGTCGAAGGTTTCGGACAGTTCGTTGATGACCTTCTCCACACCATCTTTGGTGAGAGCTTCCTTCTCGCGGGTCTGGGAGGCAGGCAGGATGTAGAGCGTTTCTACCCGCTTGTCCTTGATCAGGGCCTGGTTGAGAGTCGCTTCGCCCTGAATGACGTTAACGAAGTCGTACACCACCCGGCGTTCGCAGTTCATGATCAGGTCCAGGTTGCGCAGACCCACGTCGAAATCAATCACGACGGTCTTGTGGCCACGCTTTGCCAGACCAGTGCTGATGGAGGCGCTGGTGGTGGTTTTGCCCACGCCGCCTTTTCCTGAGGTAACGACAATGATTCTAGCCAAGGTTCAGTTCCTGTTTCTCGGTGGATTCGTCATGGTTTCAACTGTTGTTATCGGTTGTCACAACATCAGGCCTTGTCCAGTGGCGTCACCACCAGCACATCGTCCCTGAGCTGGATCTGCACAGCGCTTTTCCAGCCAATGTCCTGAAGATCTTCGGAGATTTTATAGTGTCCGGCGATGGACACAAGCTCCGCCTCAAGTGACTGGCAGAACACCCGGGCAGACTCGGCACCGTGAATGCCGGCCAGCGCCCGTCCGCGTAACGGGCCGTAAACATGAATATTGCCGGCAGCCAGAACTTCGGCTCCGGCCTGCACCGGCGCAAGGATGATCAGATCGCCTTCCGGCGCGTATACCTGCTGGCCCGATCGAACCGGCTGATTGACGATTTTCGCCGGTGCGGGTTCGTTTGCAGGCTCCGGTGCGGTTGCCGTTTCCGGTTCTGCTTCTGCCGGGGCTTCCGGCGCCGGCCTTTCTTTCAGGCTGCCGCCGGGCAGCAATGCCAGGGAGGCTCCCCGGGCAAGCCGGCGCTGATCGTCGTTGGCGGCACGTACGCCAATCACATGGATGTTGTGGCGGCGGCAGGTCCCGATCATCTTGAAAAAATCGAGTTCGCTGTCCAGGCCTTCATATTTCTCCAGGCTGATAATCAGCGGAATGTCTTTGAAGAAGCCCGGCGCCTGGCTGATCTTGTCCCGAAGATTGGCTTCAAATTCGTCGTTGTCGAAGTAGTAAAGCTCAAGGGCGGTCAGGGAAACACTGGCACTCTTCAGTTGAAAGCTCTGTTTTGTGTCGGTGGCTGCGGAATCGCTCATGGATGGACCTGTTCTCCGGTGTCTGAGGCATGGGCATCTCCGAGGGCGCGCAGCGGAGGGGCATCGAAACGGATGCCGGACCAGCCCGTGCTGATAAACTGGCGAATGTTACCATGGCTGTCCCCGGCAGGGTCGCCGAGCACCTGCTCGTAGTGTTGGGCGAACAGGCGCAGGGTGTCGGTCTCGCTCAGATTACAGTACTGACCCAGGCCGAAGACCCGGCAGGAGCCAGCGTTTTCGCCAGTCTCGTTGCGAAGCGGGCCGTTGCTGAAACCGGTGGGCCGAAATTCGAAATACTGATTGATCAGTTTCAGGGTGTCGTCGAAATCGGCATGACCGGCCTGCACTGAGGCCAGGTGGATACGAACCGCTTCATTAACATTCATTATTTGTGATCCTGCTTGGGGCCGGTCTGGTAGTTGGCTTTCCATTCTTCGTACGGCATGCCGTAGATTTCTTCCCGGGCGTCCGGATCTGAAATGTCGAACCCCCGCTCTCCCGCTTCGGCCCGATACCATTTGGACAGGCAGTTGCGACAGAAACCCGCCAGATTCATCAGGTCGATGTTCTGGACGTCGTTGTTTTCACGCAGGTGCTGCACCAGGCGCCGGAAGGCGGCGGCTTCGATTTCGGTGCGTTCAGACTCGGGAATCGGGTTGCTCATGGGGCCTCGCTGTTGCTTGCCGGGACTATCGGGATTTCCTGACATTCTCGGCATGTTACCGTAAGATACAAGGCTGTATAAACGTACAGATAGTTAACGTGAGCCCGCCCCTATGGCCCAGCGCAAGATCATTCATGTGGACTGCGACTGCTTCTATGCCGCCGTCGAGATGCGTGACGACCCAAGCTTGCGGGATGTTCCGCTGGCGGTGGGTGGCGAGGGCGGCCGTGGTGTGGTGACCACCTGCAACTACCGGGCCCGGGCTTTTGGCGTGCGTTCGGCCATGCCCGGCAGCGAAGCCCGGCGGTTGTGCCCCGGCCTGGTCACGGTACCGCCGGACATGGGCCGTTACCGGGCAGTTTCCCAGCAGGTGATGGCGATACTGCGGGAGATGACCGATCTGGTTGAGCCCTTGTCCCTGGATGAGGCGTTTCTGGATGTGACCGATGTTGACGCGTTCAAGGGCAGTGCCACCTTGATGGCGCGGCACCTGCGGGAGCGGGTGAGCAGGGAAGTCGGCATTACCATTTCCGCCGGCGTGGCCCCCAACAAGTTCCTTGCCAAAATTGCCAGTGACTGGCGCAAGCCCGATGGTCTGTTTGTGATTACGCCGCCGGAGGTGGCCGACTTTGTAAGCGAGCTGCCGGTGGAAAAGCTCTTCGGTGTAGGGCAGGTGACCGCGGCCCGGCTGCACGCCCTGGGTGTGAAAACCTGTGGCGATATGCAGGCGCTGGGTGCCGACGTGTTGATCGAGAAGTTTGGCAAACAGGGCTATCGTTTGTTTGAAATGGCCCATGGCCGGGACAATCGCCCCGTTGTGGTGTCGCGGGTGGCCAAGTCGGTGAGCGTCGAGCGTACCTTTTCCCAGGACCTCCCTGACCGGAGCGCCTGCGATACCGTGATGCCGGCCCTGGTGGCCGACCTCAATCTTCGCCTCTCGCGCAAGGGGCTGCACAAGCCGATACACAAGCTGTTCGTGAAAATCCGCTACAGCGATTTTTCCACCCACACGCTGGAGCGGGTTCGGGAGTCCGTTACCGAGCCGGCCCTGGTGGATTTCCAGCCACTGCTCGAAGAGCTGATGCCCAAAGACCGCCCGGTTCGCCTGCTGGGAGTGGGTGTCCGGTTCCGCAATGACGATGCTCCGGTCACCCAGTTGCGCCTGTTTGACTGACTTCGGTCCCCGCGGGCATATCCGCCATTTTTTTAGGTTAAAACGGTATGGCTGCCGCTTTGACGTGACAGTGTGTCACCTCTAGCTTTTAGTTGACGCTATCCTGCTGTAAGCGTTGCGGGCCACGCCCGCCCCGAAACAACAATCGCAGGAGAACAAGAATGAACAAAGCTGGCTGTTGTGGCCCCTGGCGCTCCGGTGCGCTGGCGGGCTTGTTGTTATTGTTGCTGTCGGCTCCGGCATCGGCGGAGCTGGGGGATTATGGATTCTGGCGAACCCTGGGTAACCTGGCGTCGCCGCCCGGTGCCGATAATCCGGTGACATCGGATCAGCGCCAGGGTGCCTACCCTTTGTTGGCCAATCCCGATGGCTACGAGAATTTCTCGGCGGGGGCCTACTACCAGTGGCAGACCATCGCACTGGCGCCGGAAACCGGCGCTGTATGCGGTAACGGTTCGGAGTACAAGTTCTTCGTGAACCGGGTGCCGAACACTTCCAATACCGTGGTTTATTTTGAAGGTGGCGGTGCCTGCTGGGATTACGAGAGTTGCAGTGGCCAGACCGGGATCCGGGGGGCTCGTAATCCCGATGGTATCCCGGATGATTACATGTCTCTGTTGAATCCCGGCGCCAGCCTGGTGAGCCCGTTTGTGGTTCGTCTGCATCCCTGGACCCGGGTAAAAACCCAGAACTGGAACATGGTCTACGTGCCCTACTGTACGGGGGATATCTATTCCGGTGACCGGGTGGCGGTGTATGAAGATCCTGAAGGCGAGGCGGAACCTCTGATCTGGCATCACAACGGCCTGAGGAATACCCGGGCGGTGATCAGCTGGCTCAAGGACAACCTGCAACGCCCCGGGCAGATGCTGGCGACCGGTTGCAGTGCTGGTGGCATTGGTGGCTTGACCAACTATCACCCAACCCGGCGGGACATGGCGCCAACTCGCAGTTTCCTGATCAACGATTCAGGCCCTGCCTTCAGTGCGCCGGTTGGCGCCGACCCTCAGCAGTATCCTTCGGTGCTGCTACAGAGCTTCATCAGGCAATCCTGGGGGCTGGACCAGCCGGGCGGCCCGCTGGCTTACCTGAAGTCCGGTTTACCGGCACTGAACCTGAATGACCTCGGCAGCCTGTATCCTGCGCTGGCGACGGCGCTGCCACAGGACCGTATGGGGCATACGCATTTCTGGCGGGACCTGAACTACTCCTCCTATTCCTATGAGCGCTTCTTCCCGGAGATCGAGAATGCGCCGGATCAGGCCACCAAGGAGGCTTTGCTGCATCAGAAGTGGGCCGTGGATACCGAACGGTTGACGCAGACGCTGGCTGGGCTGGATAACTTCGGCTATTACCTGCCCATGTTTCGGGACGTGAATGAAAGTCACTGCACGTCCATTATCGAGTTCGCCAATTCGGATATTCAGGAGTTGGGCCTGGAACTGGGGGATTTCGTCAATAACGTGATGAATGGCAGCGGTGCGGTGATGCAGGCCTCGGAGACCGATACGGTGGCCGATTACAACAAACCGTTCAACCTGTTGTACTGGTCGCTGGATCAGTTGCTCTGATTATTGCCGGCGGACCGGCCCATGGCCTCTACCCGAGCTTCCTGAAGGCGCTCACGCAGGTATTGGTCCCGGGTCAGTCCGCCGGGAATATCATCCATGGCCATCACTTCTTCCACAATTGCCTTTTCCCGGGCCTTGTAGCGTTCGAAGTCCGGCCTGGGTTCATCCAGCCAGGCCTGCAGTCTGGCTCCGGATTCAGCCCGGTACCGGTCCATGAGTTGCTGTGCGGCGGCTTTTGCTGCCTCCTCATCCGGCTCCAGAATCTGGATCATCGCCAGTTGAATCAACGCGGCTTCCGGAGCACTCACCTGCGCAGATCCTTCGTATTCGTTCATACGCTCTTGCAGGGCATCGGCCTGGGCCCGGCGCTTCTGTTCGGGGAGAGATGGGGCGTTGGCAAAGAAATCGTGCAGGTCATCTTCAAATTCAAGCCGCTGGGCGTAAGCCTTGACCTTGGGGTTGTCCAGCAGTGCCTGTTGTTCAGGTGTCAGGGTATCGGAAGAGGGCGGGGGTGCCTCGTCCGGATCTGAAGCGGTATCCGGAGCGTTTCCGGCTGGTGGTAACTCGGGTGGCGGGGTATTGGTCGGCCACAGGAGCGCCAGCGCCAGAATAATTGCGGCCCCGGTGACCAGCAGGATCTTTGTGTTCATGACTCACTCCGGCAGGATTCTCCGGAATCAGTGTAGACCAGAATGCGGCAACTGCCTGGGTTGGGCTCAGCCGGCCAGCCACTGCATAGAGGCCCAGCCCATGGTGCCACCAATCAAGGCGCCGGCCAGGACATCGCTGGGGTAGTGGAGCCCGAGAATGACCCGGGATGCCGCCACTGACAAGGTGAATGGAAGCACACACCAGGCCAGGGCCGGGAGCGCAACGAACAGCATGGCCTGAAAACACACCGCGTGCAGGGTGTGGCCGGAGGGAAAGCTGTACCGGTCCAGTGGCGGCGTTGCACAGTTAATAACCGGAAACGAAATAAAAGGCCGCTCGCGGATCAGCCAGCGTTTGAGGGCCTTGTAGGTCAGCGTGCAGGTGAGCCCGGTAAGCGCCATTTGAAGTGCCAGGGCCGGGCCAGAGTCCCCGGCGTAGAAAGGCGGTAAGAGAATCAGCGCGTACCAGAACCAACCGTCGCCAAGTCGGCTGACGACTCGGAAATACCCCAGAATCGGCCGGAACCGTACGCTGCGATTAATGGCCTGGCAGACCGCGAATTCTCGCTGGTCTGCCAACTCAAAGAAGCGAGATGCCTTGCTTGTTAATGCCATGGTATCGGGCCTGTGCAGTTTGGTTTAAAACCAGCTGTTCAAACTGGTCGATCTGGCTGCTCCAATTCAATTCAAGAGCGTCCAGGCGAGCCTGGGCGCGGACTCGGTTCAACAGTGAGGGCTGGTCGGCTAGTCTCAGGGCGTGATTGACGAAGGCTTCGTCGTCTGTCAGTTCAGCCTTCATGCCGTTTTCGTCATGTCGGATATGTTCTGCGGCTGCAGCATCGTCGAAGGCGACGATGCCCAGTCCGCTGGCCATGGCTTCCAGCACCACGTTGCCGAAGGTGTCGGTTTTACTGGGAAACAGGAACAGGTCACCGGAGGCATAGTGCCGGGCCAGATCTTCGCCCCGTCGTGTGCCACAGAATATGTAGTCCGGGTGCCGGTCTTCCAGGGAGCGGCGCATGGGGCCATCCCCTACCAGCACGAAGCGGGCATTAGGATGCAGGCCGCGGATACGCTCGAAGCAGGCAACAGCCATGCGCAGGTTTTTTTCCGCAGCCAGGCGCCCGACATAGAGTACGGCACGTTCGTTGTCGTGCAGCCCCCATTGCCGACGCAGGGATTGGTCGCGTTTGTGGGGGGTGAAGCGCTGGCAATCCACGCCCCGGCTCCAGAGGCCGGTGCAGGTGATCCCCATGTCCCGGGTCACCCGCTGCATGCGACCGGTAGGCACCAGGGTGATGGCTGTTCTGTTATGGAACCAGCGACCGTAGGCACACAGTAACCGTTCGAGCAGGCCCGCTCCGTAATAGCGAGAATACTGATGGAAGTTTGTATGGAACCCGGAACTGACAGGCAGGGCGAGGCTGCGAGCCGCGTTCACGGCCGCCACGCCGAGTGGCCCCTGGGTTGCCACATAGATGCCGTCGGGCCGCTGTTTCTGCCAGAGCTTTTTCAGGCTCGAGGGGCGGGCGGTACCGAAGCGCAGATCTGCGTAGCCGGGAAGAGGCAAGCCATTAACCACCAGTTCGGTGGAAAACAACCCGCTCCCGGTACTCTCAAACAGTCCTTTCTGTTCGTGGGGCTGCCGGGGGCGCACCACGGTTACATGGTGGCCCCGTTGCATCAGCCCCTGACACAGGTGCCGCATGGTGTTGGCAACACCATTGATTTCCGGCGGAAACGTCTCGGAAACAATGGTAATGTGTTGCGGTCGCCGTTCGGTCAACTGGGCTTCGGTCACGGGGGTTCCTGAAGGTTCTGCTGTCATGCCTTTACTATGGAAAGACGCCATGACAGAAATGCGACAACTCCGTGACATTCCGTTTACGTGTTTATACCCCGTCTCTTATCGACCTATTGCAAGGAGATTCCATGCAAACGCGAAAACTTGGCTTTACAGATATCGAGGTCAGCCTGATCTGCCTGGGAACCATGACCTGGGGCGAGCAGAACAGCGAGCAGGAAGCCTTTCAGCAGCTCGACTATGCCATGGAGCAGGGCATCAATTTCATCGACGCCGCTGAAATGTATCCAGTGCCACCCAGGGCAGAAACCCAGGGCCTGACCGAGCAGTATCTGGGCAACTGGCTGGCCCGCCGTGGCCAGCGTGATGACATGGTGATCGCCAGCAAGGTGGCCGGGCCGGGTAATGGCCTCGGGTATTTGCGCGGTGGCCCGAGGCTGACCCGGGAGCATATCCGCTCTGCCTGTGAGGGCAGCCTTAAGCGCCTGCAGACGGATTACATCGATCTTTATCAGGTGCACTGGCCGGACCGGAGCGCCAATTTTTTTGGCAAGCTCGGTTATGACCGCAATCCCGATGAGCAGATGACGCCCATTGAGGAAACACTGGAAGCGCTGGATGAACTGGTGCGTGAAGGAAAGGTCAGACACATCGGGCTTTCCAACGAGACACCGTGGGGCACGATGCAGTACCTGCGCCTGGCGGAGCAGCGTGGCTGGCCCCGGGTGGTCTCTATCCAGAACCCCTACAACCTGTTGAACCGTTCCTTTGAAGCAGGCCTGGCGGAGTTCGCCCATCGTGAAGGCACCGGCCTGCTGGCCTATTCACCACTGGCCTTTGGCATGCTGACCGGCAAATACCTGGGGGGAAAATGGCCGGAAAAGGCCCGGCTGACTCTGTACGAGCGGTTCAGTCGCTATACCAATGACCGGGCGGCGGACGCCACGAGGGCCTATGTTGAGCTGGCTCACCAGCATGGTCTCACGCCGGCCCAACTGGCACTGGCCTGGGTGAACAGTCGGGAGTTCGTAACCAGTAACATCATTGGTGCAACCACCATGGAGCAGCTCAGGGAGAACATCGGGGCAGCCAGTGTGACTCTGAGCCCCGACCTCGTGTCCGCCATCGAGGCGATCCATGCCGAGTTCACCTATCCCTGCCCTTGAAGACTGTATGCATAAGGGCTTGCAGTAGCCAGGTGCGATCCTGCCGCTCCGACCAGCGGCAGAATCGTTACATACTGCAATATAAGTGATCATTTATTGACAAAAAAGCTGGTGCCAGGCGACGGAACGCTGGCGAAATTGTGTGCAAAATCACACCAATCTTCGTCGCAATCATTAGACTTTGGTACTGTGAATTAAATAAAGCCAATGTCGATACCGGATTTCCTGTTGCCATGATTCTTCGCCTGTTCGTCGTCCTTCTAGCCCTGAATAGCGTCGCCTTTGCGATGCGGGCTGACGCTGCGCAGCCCATGTTGTCGGAACCGATGCTTTCCGAGCGCATGATGGCCGAGCGCGACGAAATGACGACGGCGGAGGATGTTTACGAACTTCAGGAATGGATGTCCGGCGATTATGAAGACGACCGCAGCGATGCACTTACCGCTATCGGCTCCCGTCTGCTCAGCCTGAGCCTCAGCCGCTCCCGCACTGCTGAAAAGACCTATGCTTCCGATCCGGCTCAGCCTGACCACGGCATCGCCCTGTTGAACGAAGGTGCCTGCCTGAACCTGCGCTGGAAGTTCTGACCGCTGTTCCTTGGCGTGCCCGCCATCTTTCTCCCGACCTTCCGCTTTGTCAAAATGTCATGACCTGACGCATTGTCAGCTTGAATCTGCCGTGTGATCATCCACCTTAAATTGAGATTCTCAAGCGACGAGGAGCCGGTAATGGCAGCAGAGAACGGAGTCTATTGCGACGACGCAGAACGGTGTGTTGATCGGGTGATTGAACGGGTTGGCAAGCGCATTACCCTGGGCTTGCCGCTTGGTCTTGGCAAGCCGGTGAGGTTTGTGAATGCGCTCTATCAGCGTGCCAAGGATGATCCGGACATTGAGCTGCATATTGTGACCGCGCTCTCCCTGTTAGCGCCTGAGGGCAGTTCTTCACTGGAAAAACGTTTCATGGGGCCCTTCGCCAAGCGCCTGTTTGGCGATATTCCGGAACTGGCCTATGCCCGTGATGTCGCCAATAACCGCTTGCCAAGCAATGTCCAGGTGTCTGAATTTTTCTTCAAAGCTGGCAGCTACCTGAACAATCGCAACCAGCAGCGAAACTATGTATGCACCAACTACACCCATGCCGTTCGCGATCTGATGGCGCAGGGTGTGAATGTGGTGGGGCAGATGGTTTCCCCAGGCGAGCCCAATGGCTTTCCGGGCCAGGTGAGCTTTAGCTGTAACCCGGACCTGTCACTCGATATCCTGCCGCTGCTGCGGGAGCGTGAACAGCAGGGCGTACCGGTGGCCATGGTGGCTGAAATCAATCAGTACCTGCCCTGGTTTGGCCATCATGCAGCCGTCGAGGAACAGCAGTTTGATCTTCTCTTCAGTCATCCATCGACAGACTATCCGTTATTCTCGGCTCCTCAGATGGCCATCAGTCCGTCTGATCACCTCATCGGATTCTACGCCAGCTGCCTGTTGAAGGATGGCGGAACCCTTCAGGTTGGCATCGGTTCACTGGGAGCCTCGCTGGTTCACAACGCCATTCTGCGCCACAAGCACAATGATGCCTGGCGCGCAGTTTATGACCACCTGGATGTGGGATCCAGGTTCCCTGTGGTTGACAGCTGCGGCGGTACCGGTACGTTCGAGACCGGCCTGTATGGCTGTAGTGAAATGATGGTGGATGGCTTCCTGTATCTGATGCAGGAGGGCATCCTGAAGCGGGAAGTATTTGATCATGCCGGTTTGCAGACTCTGATCAACCGGGGCGAGATTACCCTGACGCCGTCGCTCGACATGCTGGATGTGCTGGTCCGGGAAGGGCTGATCGACTCGCCATTGCGGGCGCGGGATGTCAACTGGCTGATTCAGTACGGCATTCTGCGGGACACAGTGGAATTCCGTGGCGGACGCCTGCGCCTGAGTGAAGATCACGCTGTAGAAGCAGACCTCAGCCAGGATCAGACCCGTGAGGCGCTGGCGGCCCTAGGTCTTGGTTCAAGGCTCACCGGTGGTATTGCCATGCACGGTGGCTTCTACGTGGGGCCGGAGGCCTTCTACCAGGCTCTGAGAGATCTGTCGCCAGAGAAGCGTGACAAGATCTGCATGACCAGTGTCAATTTCATCAACCACCTTTACGATCACCGTTTCGGAGATCAGAAGCTCAAAGCCGCCCAGCGTTTGCACGGTCGGTTTATCAACTCTGCGATGATGTACACCCTCAATGGCGCGGCAGTGTCAGATGGGCTGGATGATGGTCGCGTGGTCAGTGGTGTGGGGGGGCAGTACAACTTTGTTTCGATGGCCCATGAGTTGCCCGGGGCGCGCTCCATCCTGGCTCTCAGAGCCACCCGCATGTCGGGTGGGCAGGTAGTGTCCAACATTGTATTCAACTATGCCCATTGCACCATTCCAAGACATCTCAGGGACATTGTGATCACGGAGTACGGCATTGCCGATTTGCGGGGGCGGTCCGACGAAGATGTGTTCCTGGCGCTGATCCGTATTGCCGATTCCCGTTTCCAGGCGGATTTGCTGAAACAGGCCCAGAAGGCGGGCAAGGTCCGTGACGATTTCCGCTTGCCTGCGGACTGGCAGAACAATACGCCGGCGTCGGTTCGCCAGGCTTTGGCTGCACCCGGTAAGGGCGACTGGTTCCCGGCGTTCCCGTTCGGCCGGGATTTCACCGATGAGGAGCTGACCCTGGGGAAAGCCCTTAAAGGACTGAAAGCCGCAACCGCCACTCCCCGTGGTAAACTGGCGACCCTTTGGCAGGCCATCCGGGCTGAAGACGATACTGGCCAGTACGCGGTGCTGCTCGAACGCATGGGGTTGAACAACCCCTCAGGCATTCGGGAGAAGCTGGATCGCAAACTGGTGATACATGGCCTGCAGCAACTTGAACCCGCGACAAAGACAGGAAGCGAAAACAGCTGATGCAAGCCGATAACCCGAACACCCGGCCGGATGTTTTTACCGTCCATTACGTGCTCAAGAACCGCATCGGTGAGCTGGTGGATACGTCTGAAGGCAGCGAGCCTCTGCACTTTATCTACGGCAGCCCCGAGATCATTGCCGGCATTCAGGAGGCGGTGAAAGACCGAAACGTAGGTGATTGCCTGGAAGTGACCGTGCCACCGGAAATGGCCTATGGCGAATACCGCGAGGACTTGGTGCGCAAGGTGCCCCGTTCCTTGTTTGAGGGCGTTGAAAACCTGGATGTGGGCATGAAGTTCCAGACTAACTCCGGCGATCAGGCCCAGGTGGTACAGGTGGTGGCGATAGACGGCAATCTGGTCAAAGTGGATGCCAATCACCCTTTAGCCGGTTTCACCCTCTATTTTGATCTGGAAATTGTGGGTCGTCGCGAGGCTACTGAAGACGAGGTAGCTCAGGGTCGCCCGCTGTTCTGATAGGGCGTTCGGGTACCTGGTCGAGCTCGCCCGAGTGAATGCGTGCGAGGCCCTGGCTGATCTGCTGGTGTATGCTCCCGGTCAGCTCATTCAGGGATAGATCCGGATCCGGTCCAAGGGGCGGATGCAGTATTACGATGATCTGCCCCGGCGGCTGTCGCAGCAGCCTGAAAAGATGGCAGTGGAAACTGTCATCGCCCACAAAGGGCGCCAGTGCGTCAGGGCGCCGTTCTCGCCGATAGCCGATGGACACTGGCTGTATGGCCGTGCTGCTGTCCCTGGCGGCGCTCATCAACAGTCCGTGCATGGGCAACACGGCTACCCCGGTGCTGGTGGTTCCCTCGGGATAGACCATCACCGATTCTCCAGCCTGCAGGCATTGCGCGATACTGGCTTTGATAGCCCTGGCCTGACCGCCGCCGCGTTTAATGAACAGCGTGCCGGCCTGCCGGGCCAGCCAGCCGATCACCGGCCATTGACCCACTTCCGCTTTTGACAGAAACCGCATGGGCGTAATGCTGCCGAGAACCGGGATGTCTGACCAGCTGATGTGGTTGGCGACGAACAGGGCGTTTTCCCGGCAGGGCTGGCCATAAACCTGAACCTGCCAGCCCAGGCACTGACATGCCTTCCGAAAACAGATTGTGGCCCAGGGATTCCTGTCCACCGGTCTGGTCCGGGCCAGATCGGAGATCCGGAGCAAAGCCGCCAGCGCGCAGGCTCCGACAAGGAAGCCGGCGAACATTGCTAACCGAAAGCTCAGTCGAAGCCAACTCATCGGCGATCCTCCGAATCAGGCGGGGCGGCGCAGGAAGTGCCGGCTGTAGCGGCCGGCCAGGTTACTGACCTCCAGCAGCACCAGCATGTCGGCACAACGGAATTCAGGATCCCAGCAAGGCTCGCCACAGACCCTTGCGCCCAGGCGCATGTACGCCTTGATCAGGGGCGGTATGTCCACAGAGCGTTCTGATTCCGGATGGGCAAGATGTGGCAGTTGGCGCTTTGGCGTTACCCGGCAATGCGGCTCAGACAGATGCTGTTGTTGCAGAAGCCGGGCCACATGCCAGGCTTTTGCCCCGCCGTCGGCCATGCTGATACTGGCACAGCCGATCAGATGGGTAACGTTGCGTTGCACCAGGTACTCCGCCACCGCTGACCACAGCAGCGTGATGGTGCCGCCATTGCGGTAGTCCGGGTGCACGCAGGTGCGGCCGAGTTCAGCCAGTGTTCCAGGCAGGGCTTCCAGAGCCGCGAGATCAAACTCGCCTCGGGAGTAGAAGCCGCCAACTGAAGCCGTATCGTCCTGGTGAAGTATGCGGGTGGTGGCCACCAGTTCACCGGTGTCTGCGTCGGTGACGATCAGGTGATCGCATGCCGCATCATAAGCATCGGCATCAATACCCGGGATTGTGGCGCCGAGATCGCTGCCATACTCCTCGGAGAATACCCGGTAACGCAGGCGCTGCGCCGCTTCTATGAGCTCCGGGTCACGGGTCAGTTCGGTGCTCAGGTTACGGCCCCGGCGGGGTTGAAGGCTCGCGGTGGTTGCAGTCATGGCTTGGCCTCTGTGTTTCTGTTTCAGGTCAAGGCTATGAAGCGGGTATGACAGATGGGTGACGCCGGGGTGACGTCTCTGTGACAGTGCGAGACCCTTTTCAGGAAAACGGATATGTGTCACAGGCTGTAACCCTTTGGCGGTTCCATGTATATTTCTGAATAGCATGTATAATTGCTGTAACTGAACGTTGCCTGTATCGTCGGGTGTACAACCCTGAAACCGGAATAAAATAATCAGAGATGGATGGCGTGGAACAAACAAACGAGAGTTGGCGAATCCTGATCGTAGAGGACGATGAGCGGCTTGCGGATCTGACCCGCGAGTACCTTGAGAACAATGGCCTGACAGTGTCGTTGGAAACCCACGGGGGAGCCGCTGTTGAGCGGATCCGCAACGAGCAGCCTGATCTTGTGGTTCTGGATCTGATGCTGCCTGGCGAAGATGGTCTGTCCATCTGCCGGCGGGTACGGCCGTTCTTCAATGGCCCTATTATTATGCTCACCGCCCGGACAGACGACCTGGACCAGGTCCTGGGCCTGGAAATGGGCGCGGATGACTACATTGGCAAACCGGTCCAACCGCGCGTTCTGCTCGCCCGCATCCGTGCCATGCTGCGCCGGGTAGAAACCTCGCCCGTTAGCGGGCAGGAGACGTCCGGGGAGGAGCCGGTGCGTTTGCAGTTCAACGACCTCGTGGTCGATCGTTCCATGCGTGAAGCCTGGTTAAGTGACGAGAGTATTGACCTCACCAGTGCTGAGTTCGACCTGCTCTGGCTGCTGGCCAGTAATGCCGGGCGGGTGCTGAGCAGGGAAGAGATTTTCACCGCACTCCGGGGCATCGAGTACGATGGGCAGGATCGTTCCATTGACGTTCGCGTGTCCAGGATCCGCCCGAAAATCGGTGATGATCCCATCCACCCGCGCCGTATCAAAACCGTTCGCAGCAAGGGCTACCTGTTCGTCAAGGAAGCCTGATCGCGCCTGAGGCGTTGCCGCCCCGAAGGTGGCAACGCCGGTTACCAGGGTTGGCCCGATGTCCCTGAAATTTTTCCTGAAAGCCTACGCTCGTATTGCGGCCATTGCGGCGGCGGTCGTGCTGGTGTGCGTCCTGCTGTTTAACGGCATCAACTCCGTTCGCGAACAATACTGGCATGAGCAGGCCATGACACCGGTTATGCGTTGGCTGGCGGCGGCCCCGGATCCGCTCAGTCAGTATCACTGGATGGCCCCGATGTTTGGTCTGCACAGTGGCGTTGCGGCCGACTTCGGGCTTTCCCGGGTTGCGCTTGAGCGCCTGGGCTATGGCCAGGTCGTGGCGCAGTCAACCGATAGCGGGTATGGCTATTATGTCCTTGGTCTCGGGGGCGAGGTACTCGGCATACACCTAGAGCAACCCTACCGGGATCTGGCCCGGGCAATCTCGTTGATGGTGCGTTGGCATCTGGATACCAGCCCTGCGGCTCAGCGTGCGGATGTGGCGCAGCAATTGGCTGAATCTCTGAATCTCGATATCCGTCTGGTTCAGAAGGCCGAGGATCTGCCGGATCAGCAGGCACTTGAGCGGCTTGGCGACACCGGGCTGGCGATTTTTGAACACGGTGATAACCGTGCCAGGGCGCTGGTTCGTTTGTCGGAAGGCGCATTGGTTGTGGTGACATTGCCTCCCCCCTTCAATCCCTGGGGTTGGCCGATTATCTTGCTGCTGACCGCTGTTGTCGGTGGCGTGCTGGCAGTGGCCCTGTTTCTTGCGTTGCGTTTTGTAGAGAGTCATCTGCGCAAGGTTGAGTCGGTAGCGATTCGTATTGCCCGGGGTGAGATGGGAGCCCGGGTGGAATCCGAGCAGGGCACGCTCGTGTCCCGGCTGGGGACTTCGTTCAATGGAATGGCGGAACATATCCAGCGCCTGGTGCAGGTGCAGCGGGAAATGATTCACGCGGTTTCCCACGAACTGAGAACGCCGGTGGCCCGTATCCGGTTCGGCGTCCAGATGATTGAATCCGGTAGTACCCAGGAAGTGCTTGAAAAGCAGCTCGAGGGCATTGATGGCGACATCCAGGAGCTCGACGAACTGATTGACGAGATCCTGACCTATGCCCGGCTGGAGCAGGGCGGGCCGGTGTTCAGTCTCCGGGAGGGATCGGTCACGAATATAGTCAGGCAGGTTGTCTCCGAACAGCGGCTTATCCGGGAGGGAGTCGACATTGAGTGTCAGATTGACGAAGCTTCGGAGCGCTGGGCACAGGCCGATATGGAGCCTCGTTACATTCACCGGGCGGTTCAGAACCTGGTCGGCAATGCCGCGCGCTATGCCGCAGGCCGTGTGCAGGTGAGTTGCCATCTGGATGAAGATAATTGCCGGATTGATGTGGAAGACGATGGCCCGGGCATTCCGGAACAGGATTGGGAAAAAGTGTTCACCGCCTTTGCCCGGCTAGATGACAGTCGTACCCGTACCTCAGGCGGCTACGGGTTGGGCCTGTCCATTGTTCGCAGGATTCTGTACTGGCACGGCGGGCAGGCGTTTGTGGGCCGCAGTGATGTTTTGGGTGGAGCCCGGTTCAGCCTGGTCTGGCCGCGCCTGAAGCCCGCAGACCCGGATTTGTGAACCAGTGCTCGGTGCCTCACCTGATGTAACAAAGCTCTACACAACCACAACTGAACCCTCTGCAGCCCTGGGTAATACTTCAAAGCGTAAGGGATGACTTTTGAGGTTGTAGTTCTTACGAACTTTCCTTGTTTCATTCGTCATTTGAGGGCCGGTTTTTCCGGCCCTTTTTTTATTTCCGCGCCGCGTCACACCGCTCGATCTCCGTCCTGTTAGAATCTCCTGAAAACAACAGGAGGTTTTGATGTCCCGATATCTGCTTGCCATAGACCAGGGTACCACCAGTTCCCGCGCCATCGTGTTTGATGACAAAGGCGCTCAGGTAGCCGTTGCCCAGCAGGAGTTTCACCAGTACTTCCCCAAAGATGGCTGGGTTGAGCACGATGCCATGGAAATCTGGGACAGTACGCTGGCGGTCTGTCGTGCAGCGCTGAACAATGGCAAGATCAAGGCATCTGACCTCGCAGGCATCGGCATTACCAACCAGCGGGAAACCACTGTGATCTGGGACAGGGCGACGGGGCAGCCGATTCATCACGCCATTGTCTGGCAGGATCGCCGTACCGCGTCCTGGTGTACCAAGTTGCGCCAGGATGGCCACGAATCCCTGGTGGTTGACCGCACCGGATTGTTGATTGATCCCTACTTCTCTGCCACCAAGATAGCGTGGATTCTGGACAATGTTGACGGTGCCCGCCAGCGCGCGGAAGCAGGCGAGTTGGCCTTTGGCACCATTGATACCTGGTTGCTCTGGAATCTGACCGGCGGCAAGCACCATCGTACCGATGCCACCAACGCGTCCCGCACTGCGCTGTTCAATATCCATACACAGCAATGGGACCCGCAGCTGCTCAAGCTGTTTCGGGTGCCTGCTGCCCTGTTGCCGGAGGTATTCGACAGTGCAGCTGAGTACGGGTTGACGGAACCCGAATGTCTGGGCGCTTCGGTGATGATTGCCGGTATTGCCGGTGATCAGCATGCCGCTTTGATCGGCCAGGCCTGTTTTGAGCCGGGGATGGCCAAGAGTACCTATGGCACAGGCTGTTTCCTGATGCTCAACACCGGCCAGCAGGCTCTGCGCTCTGAAAACCGGTTATTGACGACAGTAGCCTACCGCCTCAACGGCAAACCCTGCTATGCCATTGAAGGCAGTATTTTTGTTGCCGGTGCCGCCATGCAGTGGCTCAGGGATGGGCTTCGGCTGATTTCCCATGCCCGGGAATCGGCGGAGCATGCGGCGATGGTCGGTGTGAATAATCCGGTGTATCTGGTGCCCGCGTTCACTGGCCTGGGGGCCCCGCACTGGGACCCGAACGCCCGGGGTGCAATCCTGGGACTGACGCGGGATACCGGCATTGCCGAGATTGTCACGGCGGGTTTGCAGTCGGTGTGCTATCAGACCAAAGACCTGGTGCGCGCCATTCGCAACGATGGCGCCCGGCTGGAATCGCTGCGAGTCGACGGAGGCATGGCGGTGAACGACTGGGTGATGCAGTTTTTATCGGACATTCTCAATGTGCCGGTTGACCGGCCGAGCGTGACCGAAACCACGGCGCTGGGGGCGGCGTATCTTGCGGGCTTGCAGACCGGGGTTTTCGATAGCCTGGAGCAGATTACGTCGCTTTGGGAATGCGAGCACCAGTTCCGGCCGGATATGGCGCCGGGGCTGCGGGAATCACTCTATGCCGGCTGGCTGGATGCTGTTGAGCGAGTCTGTAATCACTGAGGTTCAGTGGCCGGTGCGTTCGAAGGCGATCAGGTGATCAGCCTCCACCCGGACCGGTACCTGCTCACCCAGGTTAAAGTCCAGGTGGCTCCGGAACAGGGCCTCAAATTCAGTGTCTTCTGAACACCGGAAACGATAGAGCGTGGAGGTTCCGGCAAAGGTTTTTTCCACCACCTTTGGCTTCAGCTCTGAGTCTTCATCGAAAACAATGTCGTCCGGCCGGATCAGGACGTCCAGCAGGGTGCCTGGTTGCCATTTGTAGGCCCGGTTGCCATGGATGACGCCCAGTTCCGATTCTATGGTGTCAGGGCCCAGGGCCTTGCCGGGAATAAACCCACCTTGCCCGACAAAACTGGCCACGAACCGGTTCGCCGGCTCATGGTAGAGGTTGTAGGGCACATCCCACTGTTGAATCTGCCCGTCCCGGAGAACCGCCACCTGATCACACATGGCAAAGGCTTCCTGCTGATCGTGGGTAACCAGGATGGCGCTGATGCCGAGGGTCTTGAGGATTTCCCGCACATCCAGGCTCAGCCGGCGGCGCAGATCCGTGTCCAGGTTGGAGAAAGGCTCATCCAGCAGGATCAGTGTTGGCTCTGGTGCAAGTGCCCGGGCCAGGGCCACCCGTTGTTGCTGGCCGCCGGACAGCTCGTGGGGATAGTTGTCTGCAAGGTCCTGGAGGTGCACCAGGTTCAGCAACTCCATGACCTTTTGTCGACGTTCCGCTTTGCTTAATGACTTCAGACCGAAGCCGACGTTATCGGCAATGCTCAGATGCGGAAAAAGGGCATAGTCCTGGAACACCATGCCAATCTTGCGCTTTTCCGGTTGCAGTGCCCGCCCGGGCAAGCTGATGGCCTGTGACTGCAGGCGGATTTCACCTCGGGAAATCGGCAGGAAGCCAGCCAGCGCCCGGAGAATGGTGCTCTTGCCACAGCCGCTGGGGCCCAGCAGGCAGCCAATATCACCGTGGCTGAGGGCAAAGCTGACGTCCTTGACGACGGAATCACCGCCGTAGCCACAGGACAGATTGTTTACTTCCAGCAGCCAGTCTGCGGGGTGCACCAGGGCTTCGGGCATGGATCAGTCCAGACGATTGAGAATCAGGAATTCCAGCAAGGCTTTCTGGGCATGCAGCCGGTTTTCCGCCTCATGCCAGACTGCCGAGCTTTCGTGGTCCATCATGTCTGCCGAAATCTCTTCACCCCGGTGGGCGGGCAGGCAGTGCATGAAGAGGGCGTCTTTGTCGGCCTGAGCCATCAGAGCCGGGTTGATCTGATAGCTGCGGAAGGCTTTTTCCCGGGCTTTCTGCTCGTCTTCCTGGCCCATGGATGCCCAGACATCGGTGACCAGCAGTTGGGCGCCCCGTGCTGCCTCTTCTGGCGCGCGCACAACGGTCACCCTGTCAGCATGCTGTTCGATCAGCTGTTGATCCGGTTCGTAACCCTCTGGGCAGGCAACGTTCAGGTGGAAATCGAAACGCTCTGCAGCGTTTATGTACGAGTGGCACATATTGTTGCCGTCACCAATCCAGGCCACGGTGGCACCACGGATGCTGCCGCGAAGCTCCCGATAGGTCTGCATGTCGGCCAGCAGCTGGCAGGGGTGGAATTCGTCGGTTAGAGCGTTGATCACGGGCTTGCTGGAGGCAGTGGCAAAGCGCTCGACCGTTTCGTGGGCAAAGGTACGGATCATCACCGCGTCGACCATGCTGGAGATCACGATGGCAGAATCCTCGATCGGTTCGCCGCGGCCAAGCTGTGTATCCTTGGGCGAGAGGAACATGGCGCTACCCCCGAGCTGGGTCATGCCGGCTTCGAAGGAAACCCGGGTCCGGGTGGACGATTTTTCAAAGATCATTGCCAGCACCCGGTTTTTAAGGGTGTCCCTGGTCTGGCCTGAACGCCACTCTTTGCGCAATTTGGAAGCATGATCGAGCAGATCTTCCAGTTCTGCTGTGGTCATGTCGTTCAGTGTCAGAAAATGTCTCGCTGCCATGAAAGGCCCCTGTTTCAAGCAAACTGCCCGTTCGGAAAAGCCAACAAGTCTAGCCCGTCGCTACCCTGAAAACAACGCCGCGCGCGGTGCTGTTGTTCTGGGTCAAAACGGACGGTTTGTTGAGGCCTGAGGCACCCGTGTACAATAAGCGCAAAGGCCGTTTGGCGGCAAAGCTGACTCCCAACCAGAGGAATGAGTTCATGGACATCAATGAAACCATCAAGAGCCAACTTGAAGAGAACCCGGTTATTCTTTACATGAAGGGCACCCCGCAAGCTCCGCAGTGCGGTTTCTCGGCACGTACTGTTCAGGCTCTGATGGCGTGCGGTGAGCGCTTTGCGTTTGTGAATATTCTCGACAATCAGGAACTGCGTGAGGCCCTGAAAGTCTATTCCAGCTGGCCAACCTATCCGCAGCTCTACATCAACGGTGAGCTGGTGGGTGGTTGCGACATCGTTCTGGAAATGTCAGAAAGTGGCGAGCTGGCCAAGATGGTCAAGGATGCTGCGGGTCAGGCCGAAGCCTGATCATTCTGCTACTCGTAACGGTATTTAAGCTTTATCGTAAAACGACCTCCTATCCCGCTCTCTGGAGCGGGATAGGGGCTTGCCTCTAAAGCCGCCCGGTATATTGCGGCGTCTACATCCTTTAGGTCCGTTGATTTAACGATTTTCGCGCCCGTCACCGCGCCATTTCCCATTAATCTGAGTTCTATTTCTGCTATCCATGTCTTTGATCCCTCCGAGTCTACAGGCACCCTAATCGTCTCTCGGAAGAGATATTCCGACAAATGACTTGAGAGTTTTGCGACAAAAGGGTCTCTTTCATCGGGAGTCTCAGTCTTTTGCTTTACTGGCTCCGGCGTTTCTACGGCCTCGCTTGCACGTGCAGTCAATGCAGGTGTAGCAACTGATGCAGGGGATTCGAAGGATGTTGCCCGGGTTTGGGTGCTTTCGGTTGTCCGCTTCGGGGAATCTGGCTGTGTCGCAGTGACGGTTTGCGATTCGGACGGAGCACTGAACGTAGATTCTGTCGAGGTTACCACCGGCTCGGCCGGCGGGATCTCGAACTCGGAGTGCCTGGGCTTTGGCGGTTCCGGGCTTGCCACGCTCTCTGGTGTCGGGACGGCCGCCGGGCTTGTCAGCGTAAAAACCAGCCGGTGAGTCAGTTCCCGGGCCTCCTTCAGAGGCGATGGAAGCCCGGCCAGCACCAGAGTGTGAGCCAGTATGGCCAGGGAAACCGCCAGCAGGAGCCGATAGGATGCCGGCATTGAGGGTGAACGAAAACCCGTGTCCGGCATCTATATCAGGCGGTTTTTGTGCGCAGGTTGCCCACGACGGCATTCAGGGCCCGGTCAATCAAGGCACCCTGTTCGAGCAGCGTCAGGCGGCCACGGCGCATCTCATGAGCCAGCTCAACACGGGTTTTCTCAATGACTTTCAGGCCCATACGGTTGACGAACACAAAGCAGTCCGCTTCATCAATAATGGCTGAGAGCTTGCAGCGGAAGCTGGTGCCGTTGACCAGGCGGAACTCCACCCAGTTGCCAATTTCGATAGTGTCGAGCTTGGCCACATATTCGGCAATCGCGGCATCTTCCAGTTCCTGTTGCCGTTCAACGGCGGTCTGGTGCACGGTAGGGGCTTCGTCTTCGGCATCCGACGGTGCATCCTGACGGGCTTCGATGGCGGCGTTGGTCCGGAAGGCCTCAGCCAGCTCATGCTTCAGGTGCCCCATCATCTGATCAAGCCGGGTGGCGTTGTAGGAGACTTCCTCGAGTCCTGCCCGCAGTGATTTCAACAGACCGGGCACAACCCGAACCCACTGGTCACGCTCTTCATCTTCTTCATGGGGGTGCAGGCACCAGATCAGGTCATCCACGACCCGTGCTGTTTCGTGCCAGCGATGTTCGGTGTCGTCCTTCAGGTAGGCCAGGAACATAACCCGGCTCCAGCCATTCATCAGAATATCGCTGACCGAGTCCGGAAGCCGGTAACGGGATACTTTTTCCCGTAACAGCCGGTCCACCTCTTCCTGGGCCTTCTGGGATTTGATGCGACCACGTTCCGATTCTCGTGTTCTCTGTTCCACCAGGGAGGCCTTACGGTTTTCTCGCTCCAGGAATTGCTCAAATTCTTCGTTCAGGGTTTCGAACAACTGAATGTTGCCATCGAATTCATTGAGGATTCGTTGCACCACGTTGTGTATCTGACCGTACAGCTTGTCTCGGGTTTTCTCATCGCTGCTGCTCCAGCCAATGCCCGCGCGGGCGAGGGAGTTGAGCAGCTTGCGGGCCGGGTGGGTTGCCTTGCTGAAGAAACTCTTGTCCTTGATCACAACCTTCAGAATCGGAATCTGCAGGCGACTGATCAGCACCTGAACCGGGGCGGACAGGTTGTAGTCATCAAGGATGAACTCGAACAGCATGGAGACCAGATTGATCAGATCTTCATCCACTTCATTCAGTGCGGGCTGGCGACCATCTTGAGCGTCGGCCTTGGCCAGCAGTTGCTGAACGACCTGGCGCAGGTCGACGGTTACGGGCTCACCCGTGCTAAGGTCGTCGGTTTCCGGCCAGTTTTGCTGAAGCGGAATGGCGTTGAGCATATCGGCCAGTTCCCGGCCTCCGACCACTCTCAGAGAGGGATCGGTGCTGCGTGGGGGTATGCCGGCATTGGACCTTTGCAGAGCCAGCATCTGACGGATCTGGTCAAACAGTACGGTGTCTTCCGGGCGTTGATCGTAGCCGGCAGTCGTCTCGCTGGGGCTTTCGGCAGAGCTGTCTGCTGTTGCAGATGGCTTCTGGTTCTGGCTCTTCTTGCCGTGATAACGGAAGTTCGGGATAACGCCGGCCTGGATCAGAATGCGATTGGCTTCATCCAGGAGCATGCCCAGGTTGGAGATCACGTAACGGTCAAATTGCTTGAGCAGGATGAGCCGTTCGCGAATCTGGATATCGAGGGCCTGGATCGCTTCGGTAAAAGCGCTGCACAGGTGCTCCGGTGCCATCGGGTTGACTGGCTCCTGCTCGGTGGCGTCCGGATAGATCTCGGTAAAACGGGCCTGCAATTGCAGTAAAGGGCCTTGGAAGTGCGCCTTGGCCTTGGTGGTCATGGCGTTGAAGGCAACCTGTTCTTCCAGATCGTCATTGCCAACCAGCGAAAGAGTGTCGGCACTGGCCTGCGGGCTGGCTTCGGTTGAAGGAAGCTGGCCGGCGTGGGGCGGGTTGGCAAAGAACTGGGCAACCGTATTCTGAAAATGACGCTCTACGCCCTTGCGCTTGATGCGAATCTCGCGCATGGCTTCGAAGTAGCGGTTTTGTTCATTGTTGCTGCGGGCATTGTTGGCCAGTTCGAAGAGTGAATCATCGACGGCATCGAAAGCCCCCTGCAACAAATCACCCAGCCCCGCAACAACGGTGTCGCGGATGCGGGCTACCTCCGCAGGAACCGGTCGGGTGCTTGCCGCTTCCCTGTGCTCGCGGAGGTAATGTATGCCGGACTGCTTGTTCATGGCCGACTCCTGTTTACGCCTCAACCGGATACATGACCGAGCCTGATTCTTGTCTGTTCTGATTATTGGATAAATTTAGCGCATTTTGATCTGCATTAACATGAATAAACGCTAACCTGCGATCAGGTTCATAAACTCCGGCCACGCTTTTTCTTGCGTTTGGGGTGGACAATGGCGGCTTTAACCACGTTGTCCTTGATTTGCAGGACTTCAATACGATGACCGCCAACTTTCAGACACACGTTGGTGTCCGGAATATTTTCCAGAGTTTCGGTGATCAGTCCGTTCAGGGTTTTCGGGCCATCGGTTGGCAGATGCCAGCCCAGGGTCTTGTTGATCGTCCGCACGGCGGCACTGCCATCGATGATAAAGGTGCCGTTGTCCTGGGGAATGATGTCGGGCGAGGTGGCGGCATAATCGGTGGTAAATTCCCCGACGATCTCCTCAAGAATATCCTCAAGCGTAGCCAGGCCCAGTACATCGCCGTATTCATCCACCACAATGCCGAACCGGCGTTTGCCTTTCTGGAAGTTCAGTAGTTGGGTATTGAGCGCAGTGCTCTCCGGAATGAAGTAGGGTTCCTGGCACAGCTGCATGATCATCGCCTTGTTGATGTCTGTCTCCTGCAGCAGCCTGGCCGCGCTGCGAAGGTGCAGAATGCCCTGAATGTTGTTGATGTCACCCTTGAAGATAGGCAGCCGCGTGTGTTGGCTGCTTCTGAGCTGGCGCAGGATAGTGTCTGTGTCGTCTTCCAGGTCGATGCCGACGACTTCGTTTCGGGGCACCATGATGTCATTGACGGTGACATTCTCCAGATCCAGGATGCTGACCAGCATGTCTTTGTGCCGGGCCGGAATCAGTGCGCCGGCCTCGTTCACCACGGTTCTGAGTTCTTCACGGCTGAGATGATCTTCCGAGGCCTGGGCCGAGGAGACGCCCAGAACGCGAAGAATGCCGGTCGTAAACAGGTTGACCGTCCATACCAGCGGGTACAGAAGTTTCAGCAACGGCCCAAGAATATGACTGGCCGGGAAGGCAATTTTTTCAGGGAACAGGGCTGCGAGAGTTTTCGGGGTGACCTCGGCAAAAATGAGGATAACGATCGTCAGCAGTAAGGTGGCAATTGCGATACCGGCGTCGCCCCAGAGGCGAATTGCGATGA
Source organism: Marinobacter sp. EVN1 (assembly GCF_000475375.1). Lineage (NCBI taxonomy): Bacteria > Pseudomonadati > Pseudomonadota > Gammaproteobacteria > Pseudomonadales > Marinobacteraceae > Marinobacter > Marinobacter sp. EVN1. The sequence continues at coordinate 29,144 of NZ_AXCB01000020.1, read as the reverse complement.
CCGTGGCGATCGATGACGCAAGAATGTTCACGAAGTTATTGCCGATCAGGATAACGCCGATCAACTGGTCGGTTCGGTTAAGCAGGCCTTGCGCTCGCTGGGCCCCTTTGTGGCCGGTGTTCGCCATGTGTTTCAGGCGGTAGCGGTTCAGGGACATCATGCCGGTTTCAGAGCTGGAGAAAAACGCAGAGAGGATGATCAGTCCGACAAGTAGAATAAACAGCGCGGTGAGCGATGTTTCGTTCAAGAGAGCAGCCCTTATATTGAGGATAAGTTGCGAAAATAGGATTTGAAGGTAACAGGTGTCAAGCGGGTTAGGTCAGTAAGGGGGTTCGGGTCTCAGACGCCCCGGTGGAAAACCAGCTCGAGAACAAACTTGCTGCCGTAGAAGGCCAGCATCAGCAGTGCGCAGCCTGCCAGTGTCCAGCGACTGGCGGTGATGCCGCGCCAGCCTTTGGTGTAGCGGCCTACCAACAGTCCGACAAAAACCAGCAGGGACAGCAGGGAAAAAATGGTTTTGTGGGCCAGATCCTGAGCAAAAAGGTCTTCAATGAAAACAGCGCCAGTGACAATGGCGAGTACCAGCAGCACAACGCCCGCCCAGACCATTTCAAACAACAATGACTCCATGGTTTGCAGCGGTGGCAGGTTCCTTACCAGCAGGCTGTTGTAGTTGCGCTTGAGCTGCCGGTTCTGTACGTAAAGTAAAACCGCCTGTATGGCTGCCAGGGTAAACAGGCTGTATGCCGTGACTGACAGGGCAATGTGAGACAGCATGCCGTAGCTTTCTTCGGACACCAGGCGAGACGGCGTGTGGGTAATCAACGCCATGACAATGGTCAGTGCTGCAATCGGATAGGCCGCAATGAACAGGCTTTGTACGGGTTTGCTCAGATTAAGTCCCAGAAGCAGAAAGACAATGAGCCAGGAGATCAGAACGGAGCTCTTGAAGAAACTGAAGTCGAAGCCGCCGTCCAGGTGCACGGTCTGGGCAATGAGCAGACCATGGCCGATCAGGGCAAGCACGCCAATCAGTGTCGTAACCGCCAGGTTGCTGTGCACCTTGCCACGTAAATGGAGGGCCTGAAGCGCGGTTCCAACGCTATAGAGGAAAAGTGCGGTAACCGCGAGAATCAGCGTTCCCATGACATCCTTAATCGTGTTGCCTGATGAAGTGAAATCGGCGCGGAGTTGTTCAGAGGCTCCGTAGTCTGGGTATAATGTCGCGATTATGCAACAGGAATCAAGCAGGCCGAGCTGGCTTCTTGATCTGTGTGAACAAATTCTCCGGGGTACGGAAGAGCAACATGTTTGAGAATCTCCAGGACCGGCTATCCGGTAGCTTGCGCAAGATCTCGGGCCAGGCGCGCCTGACTGACGACAATATCAAGGACACGCTCCGTGAAGTGAGGATGGCCCTGCTGGAGGCTGATGTCGCCCTGCCGGTGGTCAAGGCCTTTATTGAAGGGGTTCGTGAGCGTGCGATTGGCCAGGAAGTTCAGCGCAGCCTGACCCCGGGCCAGGTCTTCGTTAAGGTTGTCCAGCAGGAGCTGGAACGGGTCATGGGGGAGGGCAATGAATCCCTGAACCTCGCCACGCGTCCGCCCGCGGTCATTATGATGGCGGGCCTCCAGGGTGCGGGTAAAACCACCACGGTGGCCAAGCTGTCCCGTTTCCTGAAAGAGCGTGAGAAAAAGTCCGTGCTGGTGGTCAGTGCCGATATTTATCGGCCGGCGGCCATCCGTCAGCTGGAAACGCTTGCCGGTGAAGTGGGCGTTGAATTCTTCCCCAGCACCACCGAGCAGGATCCGGTGGATATTGCCAATGGTGCCATCGAGGCTGCCCGCCGCAAGCACATTGATGTGGTTATCCTGGATACCGCGGGTCGTCTGCACGTGGATGAGCAGATGATGGGTGAAATCGGTCGCCTGCATAAGGCGGTGAATCCGGTTGAAACCCTGTTTGTGGTTGATGCCATGACGGGCCAGGACGCGGCCAATACCGCCAAGGCATTTAACGACGCGTTACCGCTGACCGGCGTGGTGCTGACCAAGACCGACGGCGATGCCCGTGGCGGTGCGGCGTTATCCGTGCGTCACATCACCGGCAAGCCCATCAAGTTCCTGGGTATTGGTGAAAAGTCAGACGCTCTGGAGCCTTTCTATCCCGATCGTGTTGCCTCCCGCATCCTTGGCATGGGGGATGTGCTCTCCCTGATTGAGGAAGCTGAGCGCAAGCTGGACCGAAAGAAAGCCGAGAAGCTCACCAAGAAGATCAAGAAGGGTAAAGGTTTTGATCTGGAAGACTTCCGCGACCAGCTCCAGCAAATGAAGAATATGGGCGGTATCGGCGGACTGTTGGACAAGTTGCCGGGCATGGGGCAGATGGCCCAGATGGCGCAGGCACAGGTTAACGACAAGTCGGTTGGTCAGATGGAAGCCATTATCTGCTCCATGACGCCAAAAGAGCGCCGCTATCCGGACGTCATTAATAACTCTCGCAAGCGTCGGATTGCCGCCGGTTCCGGCACCCAGATCCAGGACGTGAACCGTCTGCTCAAGCAGCACAAGCAGATGCAGAAGATGATGAAAAAGTTTGGCAAGAAGGGCGGGGTGGCTAACCTGATGCGCGGTATGGGTGGTATGATGCCGCCCGGCGGCGGTGGTGGCATGCCTCCGTTTGGCCGTATGTAAAAAGCCTTACATATAAAATGGGGAAACCGGTGGTTTCCCTGTTTTCATTGGCGCTTTTTTCGCATAGAATAGCGCCCCTTTCGAGTATGGGTCTTCCCGTCAGCCGTGAAACGGTGTGTCGGGAATCGTACAAAGTTCGTACAACAGAACAGGATATTGGTCGAAATGGTAACAATCCGTTTGGCTCGTGGCGGCTCCAAGAAGCGCCCGTTCTACCATCTGACAGTCACTGACAGCCGTAACTCCCGTGACGGCCGTTTCATTGAGCGTGTTGGTTTCTTCAACCCGATTGCCCGTGGTCAGGAAGAGCGTCTGCGTGTTAATCGTGAGCGCGTTGATTTCTGGCTGGGCCAGGGTGCACAGGCCAGTGAGCGTGTTGCTCAGCTGCTGAAGGCTGCTCAGTAATAGCATTGTTGGTACCGGGGTTGTAAAGGCATGACGCAGAATTCGCAGGAAACTGTGATCGGCCGGATCACCTCGGTGTTCGGGGTAAAGGGTTGGCTTAAAGTCTTCTCTTACACAGACCCGAAAGACGGAATACTGAACTACCGTGACTGGACTCTGCTCTTGGACGGCAAGCGTATTCCGATCAGGCTTGAGGAAGGTCGCCGCCAGGGGCAGGGGATCGTCGTCAGGCTTAAAGGTATTGATGATCGTGAAGTAGCCCGCACCTATTGCGGAGCGGAGATCCGGGTTCCCACCGAGCAACTGCCGGAACTGCCCGAAGGGGAGTTCTACTGGCATCAGCTGGAAGGTCTGGATGTCTTCACGGTAGAAGGTGAGTGCCTGGGTAAGGTGCATCACCTTCTGGAGACAGGCTCCAATGATGTCCTGGTGGTGCACGCTACGGCGGGCTCTATTGACCAGCGCGAGCGTCTGATTCCCTATCTGCCGGATCAAGTGGTTCAGCAGGTGGATCTCAAAGGCTCTCGCATGGTGGTTGACTGGGATCCGGAGTTCTGACGGGTGTGGATTGGCGCAGTCAGTCTGTTCCCGGATATGTTTTCTGCGGTGACGGATTACGGGATTACCGGGAGGGCAGTGCGTGAAGGTCTGTTGACCTTTCAGAGCTGGAATCCTCGGGATTACACCCACGATCGTCATCGCACGGTGGATGACCGGCCTTATGGTGGTGGCCCGGGGATGCTGATGAAAATTCAGCCTCTGCGGGACGCAATCCAGGCGGCCAGGGCATCGGCACCCGGCAAGGCCTGTGTGGTCTATCTTTCGCCGCAGGGTGAAAGGCTGGATCAGTCGGTGGTGGAGTCACTCGCCGCCGAGCAGCAGCTGATTCTCGTTGCCGGTCGTTATGAAGGCGTGGATGAGCGCCTGATTGCGGCAGAGGTCGACCGGGAGGTATCCCTTGGGGATTTCGTTCTCTCGGGTGGCGAGCTGGCAGCGATGGCTGTAATTGATGCGGTAACACGCCTCATCCCCGGAGCGCTGGGTCATGCGCAGTCGGCAGAGCAGGATTCCTTTGCCGACGGATTGCTGGATTGTCCGCACTACACCCGGCCCGAGGTTTACGAAGGTCAGGCGGTGCCGGAAGTTCTGTTGGGCGGTCACCATGAACAGATCCGGCGTTGGCGATTGAAAGAATCGTTGAGGCGAACCAGTGAGCGGCGCCCCGACCTGCTGGAAAAGCGGGAACTTACGGAAGAAGAGCGTCAGTTGCTGGAAGAAATTTTGAACGAACCGGGTGCCTCTGAGTCATCAGGGCATTGAAAGATTGGGTATCAGGAGCATTACGATGAGCGGCAAGAACAACATCATCAGTCAACTTGAAGCAGAACAGATGACCAAGGAAATCCCCGCGTTCGCGCCGGGCGATACCGTGGTTGTACAGGTTCGCGTAACTGAAGGTAACCGTGAGCGTCTGCAGGCGTTTGAAGGCGTGGTTATCGGCAAGCGTAACCGTGGCATGAACTCTTCCTTCACTGTTCGTAAGATCTCTTACGGCGTGGGCGTTGAGCGTACTTTCCAGACCTACTCCAAGCTGATCGACAGCGTCAGTGTGAAGCGTCGTGGTGACGTGCGTCAGGCCAAGCTTTACTACCTGCGCGACCTGTCTGGTAAGGCAGCTCGTATCAAGGAAAAGCTTAACTGATTCGGATTCGTCTGTTCAGTACCAAAAAAGCAGCCTCAAGGGGCTGCTTTTTTTATGGTTTAATGCCTGCGATGACTCCGGAATCGAAGAGGGTGCTGTGCCAAGGCCAGAAGATGAGCAGTTGATAGAGCGTTTCAGTGATGCGGTCTGGCTTGAGGATGGCCTTGGCGAGAAAACCCGGCAGGCCTATGCCAGTGATCTGTACCGTTTGTCCGGGTGGCTGGAGCAGCAAGCTGGGGCGCCAACCCTGCGCAGCGCACGACGCACAGATCTTCTGGCCTGGATGTCGCGGGGCTTGTCCGACGGCCTGAAAACCAGCACGGCGGCCCGCCGCCTGTCTGGTGTAAGGCGCTTCTATCGTTTTCTTTTGCGTGAAGGCATTATTGCCGAAGACCCAACGTTGCGGATTGACAGCCCTAGGTTGCCCCGGCGCTTGCCGGATACCCTGACCGAGGCCGACGTGGAGTCGCTGCTGACTGAGCCGGACCCGGAGCTGCCGGTAGAATTGCGGGATCGGGCCATGCTGGAGATTCTCTATGGCTGCGGACTTCGGGTTTCGGAGTTGACGGGGCTGACGGTGGACCAGGTCAACCTGAGGCAGGGCGTGGTTCGCATACAGGGCAAGGGCGGCAAGGAGCGTTTGGTGCCGCTGGGTGAAGAAGCTGTGGACTGGTTATTACAGTATATGCGGCAGGCCCGGGGCGAGCTGCTGCGAGGCAAAACCAGTGATGCCCTGTTTCCGGGCAATCGTGGCACCGCCATGACCCGGCAGGCCTTCTGGTATCGAATCCGGCATTATGCGATCCGCTGCGGAATCACCAAGCACCTTTCTCCTCATACGCTCAGGCATGCATTTGCCACCCATTTGCTCAATCACGGGGCGGATCTTCGGGTGGTGCAGATGCTGTTGGGGCATTCAGATCTGTCGACCACCCAGATCTACACTCATGTTGCGCGGCAAAGATTGCAGGATCTTCATCAGGCCCACCACCCCAGGGGTTGACTGCGGCCGCTCCGGAGGCTGAACTAATCCGATTTTCCGGTGTCGCAGACACCACACAAACCGACAGAGGTAGTTTCAAGCTCATGAACATCAAATCAGTAGCAGTGTCCATTGGACTGGCGCTGACCCTGGTCGGGGCACCAGCCTCCCAGGCAGGCGAAGCCGAAGACCGCATTGCCCAGCGGCTGACCGAGGCGGTTCCCGGTCTAAAGGTAAACTCTGTTCGCGAATCTGAGGCAAAAGGGTTGTACGAAGTTCAGAGCAACAACGGCGACACCATCTATACCACGGAAGACGGCACCTATCTGCTGACGGGCGATCTGCTGAAAATCACCAAAAACGGCATTGCCAACGTTACTGAAGAATCCCGTGCGGGTTCCCGTAAGGACCTGATGGCGGATTATGGTGGCAAGGGCGTGATTTCGTATCCGGCCAAGGGTAAAGAGAAGGCGGTCGTTAATGTGTTTACCGATATCGATTGCCCCTATTGCCGGAAGTTGCACGATGAAGTGCCCCAGTTGAATGAGTACGGTATTACCGTCAATTACTACGCGTTTCCCCGTTCCGGGCCAGGTACGGCCTCCTTCAATAAATATATCTCGGTCTGGTGCGCTGACGATCAGCAGGCCGCTATGGATGCCGCCAAAGCGGGGCGTTCGGTAGAGCAGAAGAGTTGTGAGAACCCGGTGGCAGAGCAGTATCGTCTCGGCGGTCAGGTGGGTGTGACCGGCACGCCGGCTATTTTGCTGGAAGACGGCAATATGGTTCGGGGTTATGTGCCGGCCCGAAATCTGGCTGAGGGTCTCGGTATTCTGTGACCCTGTCGGTGTTCGTCGCCAGTCGTCATCTTTGTTGAAAGCGTGACCGATTCAGGGCTTATTCAGCCGGCCCTGAATCGGTATACTATGCCCCCTTATTGCAATCCATCAGCACCCCCATCGGGATCAGAGGTGAGAGCTTGAAAGACGTCAATGTCGGAATTTGCGGACTGGGAACCGTAGGCGGCGGTACATTCAATGTCCTGACTCGCAACGCCGAGATTATTGCGGGTCGTGCCGGCTGCAACATCCGGATTGCCCGGGTGGCGAGCCGCCATAGCCGCGATGACCTTGATCTGGGCAATGTCCCGTTCAGTACCGACATTTATGACGTGGTGAACGATCCTTCGATTGATATCGTGGTGGAGCTGATTGGTGGCTACGATGCGGCCAAAGAGCTGGTGCTGGCGGCCATTGCCAACGGCAAGCATGTGGTGACTGCCAACAAGGCCCTGATTGCCGTGCACGGTAATGAGATTTTCGACGCAGCGGAGAAGGCTGGCGTCGTGGTTGCCTATGAAGCCGGCGTTGCCGGCGGCATTCCGGTGATCAAGTCTGTGCGCGAGGGCCTGGCCGCCAACCGCATTGATACCATTGCCGGCATTATCAATGGCACCGGCAATTACATTCTCACCGAAATGCGCGCGGGCCGGGAATTTGGTGAAGTTCTCAAGGAAGCGCAGGCACTGGGCTACGCGGAAGCGGACCCGACGTTCGATGTGGAAGGCATTGATGCCGCTCACAAACTGACCATCCTGGCGGCGTCCGGGTTCGGCGTTCCCCTGCAGTTTGAGAAAGGTTTTACCGAGGGAATTTCCGGTATTACTCCATATGATATTTCCCACGCAGAGTTGCTGGGGTACCGGGTGAAGCACCTGGGCATCGCCCGTCGTCGTGAAGACGGTATTGAACTGCGGGTGCATCCGACGCTGGTGCCACAGAGTCATCTGATTGCTCAGGTTGATGGCGTTCTTAACGCAGTCCTGGTGGATGGCGATGCTGTTGGCCAGACCATGTATTACGGTCCTGGTGCCGGGGATGAGGCTACAGCATCTGCGGTCATCGCAGACATCGTGGACGTCGCCCGCGCGGTGTCCAGCAACAGCCAGCAGCGCATTCCCTACCTCGGATTTACGCCGGACGCCCTGGAAGACCTGCCCGTGCTGCCAATGGAAGATGTCCAGTCGGCTTACTACCTGCGAATCCAGGCCTTTGACCATCCGGGTGTGTTGGCCAAGATTGCTGCCATTCTAAGTGAGCATGGCATCAACATCGAATCGATCATGCAGAAAGAATCCGAATTCAAGGATGGCCGGATTCCGGTCATCATCCTGACCCACACGGTTCAGGAGCGCCAGATGAACCTGGCCATTGACGAGATGGAATCCCTCGCCGACATCGATGGCAAGGTTGTCCGTATTCGCGCAGAAAACTTTAACTGACAGGTACGCACGTGAGATACATCAGTACACGGGGCGAAGCTCCCGCACTGGGCTTTGAAGACGTTCTTCTGACCGGACTGGCCACCGACGGTGGCCTCTATGTGCCGGAATCGTTGCCGCACTTCAGCCTGGAAGAAATTCGTAGCTGGCGCGGGCTTCCCTATGCGGAGCTGGCCTACAAAGTGATGTATCCGTTTGTAGAGGATGCCATCCCGGCGGACGACTTCCGCAAGATGCTGGATGAAACCTACAGTGTGTTCAGTCATCAGGCGGTGGCGCCGCTGGTGCAGCTGGACACCAACGAATGGGTGATGGAACTGTTCCGTGGCCCGACGCTGGCGTTCAAAGACTTTGCCCTGCAGCTGCTGGGCCGCTTGCTGGACTACGTTCTGGAGAAGCGCAACCAGCACGTTGTGATCATGGGGGCCACCTCCGGTGATACCGGTTCTGCTGCCATCGAGGGCTGCCGCCGGTGCGAGCACGTGGATATCTTTATCCTGCATCCGCATCAGCGAGTGTCTGAAGTGCAGCGCCGCCAGATGACTACGGTGCAGGGCGACAACATCCATAACATCGCAGTCAAAGGCAACTTCGACGACTGTCAGCGCATGGTGAAGGAGAGCTTCGGCAATCAGTCCTTCCTGGGCGGCAAAACCCAGCTGGCGGCGGTGAACTCCATCAACTGGGCCCGGATCATGGCCCAGATCGTGTACTACTTCCAGGCGTCTCTCGCTCTGGGTGGCCCGGACCGCAGCATGGCGTTCTCTGTGCCCACAGGCAACTTTGGCGATATTTTCGCCGGCTACCTGGCCAAGAAAATGGGGCTGCCCATCAGCCAGCTGGTGATTGCCACCAACCGCAACGATATCCTGCATCGCTTCATGAGCGGCAACAAGTATGAGCAGCACCAGCTGGAGCATACCCTGTCGCCGAGCATGGACATCATGGTGTCCAGCAACTTCGAGCGTCTGCTGTTTGATCTGCACGGCCGTGACGGCGCGGCGGTCAAAGCCTTGCTGGAAAATGCAGCCAAAGGCCCGGTCAGCATTGAAGACTACCGCTGGAAGCACGCCCGCAAGCTGTTCGACAGCGATGCGGTGGACGATAAAACTACCTGCGACACCATTCGTGACGTCTACGAGCAGAACGAATATCTGCTGGACCCGCACACCGCCATTGGCGTACGCGCTGCCCGCAACTGCCGCCGCGACTCTGCTGTGCCCATGATCACCCTCGGTACCGCGCACCCGGCCAAGTTCCCGGATGCGATTGCCGAATCCGGCCTGAGCGTGAAGCCGCAATTGCCGGCTCACATGGCTGATCTGTTCGAGCGGGAAGAGCGCTACACCGTGCTGGATAACAATGTGTCCGAGGTGCAGGGCTTTATCGCCAAGCATTGGAAGAACGCCTGATCCGGCATGACTCCTAAAAAGATCCTGCGTCGCCCCCAGCCGTCCGATGTGACGGGGTGGGGGCAAAACCTGCCCCCCATCCTTCGCCGTCTCTACGCCGCCCGCGGTGTGCAATCCGACGACCAGCTCCAGTACACCCTGAAACACCTGGCTTCGCCGATGCAGCTTCGCGGCATTGATCGCGCAGTTGAACTGCTGGCCGAGGCCATAGTGCAGAAACAGCGGGTAATGGTGCTGGGGGACTTCGATGCCGATGGGGCCACCAGTACTTCGGTGGCTATGCTGGGTTTGTCGATGCTCGGTGTGGCGGCGATTGATTTCCGGGTGCCCAGCCGATTCTCTGATGGCTACGGCCTGACACCCGGCATCATCCACCGGTTGCAGGAAGACGGGGATTTGCCGGATCTTCTGGTGACTGTTGATAACGGCATCTCCGCCATCGAAGGCGTGCGTGCTGCCCGGGAGCTGGGCATCAAAGTGGTTATCACCGACCATCATCTGGCCGGAGAAGAGCTGCCAGATGCCGATGCCATTGTGAACCCCAATCAACCCGGTTGTCCGTTCCTGAGCAAAAATGCGGCGGGAGTGGGCGTGATGTTCTACGTGCTCACGGCGCTGCGTAAGCACCTGCGAGACAACAACCGGCTGCCGGACCCGGAGCCTAACCTGGGTAGCCTGCTGGACCTGGTGGCCCTGGGTACCGTGGCCGACGTGGTTCCGCTGGACCATAACAACCGCATCTTTGTGGAGCAGGGCATCCGCCGCATCCGCAAAGGCGAAGCCAGACCGGGCATCCTGGCTCTGTTGGAAGTAGCCGGCCGCGACTACACCGAAATCAGCGCCACCGATCTGGGTTTTGTGGTTGGCCCGCGCCTGAACGCTGCCGGCAGGCTGGACGACATGAGTATCGGCATCGCCTGTCTGCTCGCCGACAGTCGCGACGAAGCGCTGCGCCTGGCCCGGGAACTGGATAACTTCAACCGCGAACGCCGCACCATTGAAAAAGACATGAAAGCCCAGGCCCAGGACCTGTTGGCCTCCATGTCCCTCGATATTGACGGCCTGCCCTGGGGGCTGGCCCTGTTCGACCAGGACTGGCACCAGGGCGTGATCGGCATCCTGGCGGCCCGCATCCGCGAACAGACTCATCGCCCCACCATTGCTTTTGCGCCCGACGACGACGGCGAACACCTGAAAGGCTCTGCCCGATCCATCCCCGGCCTGCATATCCGGGATGCGCTGGCCGTGGTCGATGCGAAGAATCCGGGCTTGATGAAAAAATACGGCGGCCACGCCATGGCCGCCGGCATGACCATCGCCCGGGACGACCTCGAACGTTTCAGCAACGCCTTCGACCAGGCCGTGCGTGACACGTTGAAACCGGAAGACCTGGAAGCCGCCATCACCACTGACGGCCCGCTGGCCCCGGAAGAGCTGAATCTGGACACCGCCTACCTGCTCAAACGCGCCGGCCCCTGGGGGCAGCACTTCCCAGAGCCGGTGTTTGACGGCGAATTCCGGGTAGTGAGCCAACGCATTGTCGGCGAGAACCATCTGAAGCTCGTGCTGCAGCCGGTTGAGGGCGGGGGCATTATTGATGGTATTGCGTTCAACACCGGGCCTGAAGTACCGGACTTTACCCGGAGTGGCGCGCGGGTGGTTTATAAGCCTGATGCCAATACGTTCCGGGGGCGGACTAATTTGCAGCTTCTGGTGGATTATCTGGAACCTTTGGGCTGATTAGGCTTGCTGATTTAACCCGCAAATTCCGGTAGAATCCGCCCTCTGTTTTTATCGCACCATTTTCCAAAGCGAGACAAGGTTTCATGGAAATTAATCCCATAGTGACGAAGATCAAAGAGCTTCGCGAGCGCACTGAAGCGCTGAGGGGGTATCTTTGACTACGATCAGCGAAGTGAACGCCTGACCGAAGTCGAACGCGAACTCGAACAACCCACCGTCTGGGACGATCCCGAGCGGGCCCAGGCATTGGGCAAAGAGCGCTCAGACCTTGAACTGATCGTTAAAACCATCGACAACCTCACCAACGGCCTGGCCGATGCAGAAAGCCTGCTCGACATGGCGGTGGAAGAGGACGACGAAGGCACTGTCCAGGAAATCGAAGCCGATCTCGAAAACCTTGATAAAGAACTCGAGAAGCTCGAATTCCGCCGCATGTTCTCCGGCGAAATGGACGCCAACAACGCCTACCTGGATATCCAGGCCGGCTCCGGCGGCACTGAAGCCCAGGACTGGGGCAACATGCTGTTGCGCATGTACCTGCGCTGGGCCGAGCGTCGTGGCTTCAAGGCCGAAATCGTTGAACTGCAGGAAGGTGAAGTGGCCGGCATCAAGAGTGCCACCATCCACATCCAGGGCGACTACGCCTACGGCTGGCTACGCACAGAAACCGGCGTACACCGCCTGGTGAGGAAATCCCCGTTTGATTCCGGCAACCGTCGCCATACCTCTTTCTCTTCCGTGTTTGTATCACCGGAAGTGGACGACAGCTTCGAAATCGAGATCAACCCGGCGGATCTGCGGGTCGATGTGTATCGCGCTTCCGGCGCCGGTGGTCAGCACGTAAACCGGACCGAATCCGCAGTGCGACTGACCCACAACCCCACGGGCATCGTGGTGGCCTGTCAGGCCGGCCGAAGCCAGCACCAGAACAAAGACCAGGCCATGAAGCAGCTCAAGGCCAAGCTCTTTGAACTGGAAATGCAGAAGCGTAACGAAGAGAAACAGAAAGCCGAAGACTCCAAGTCTGACATCGGCTGGGGTAGCCAGATCCGTTCCTACGTGCTGGACGACAGCCGTATCAAAGACCTGCGCACCAAGGTGGAAACCAGCAACACCCAGTCGGTGTTGGATGGTGACATCGACAAGTTTATTGAAGCCAGTCTGAAGATGGCGCTGTAGACGGCGCCATCCAAACCAAACCGGACCATTCCGACTTCTTTAGTGAGCCAAGATGACTGAACAGACCCAGAACGCCGCACAGCATGAGGATAACAAGCTGATTGCCGAGCGCCGCGCCAAACTGGCTGCGCTGCGCGAGCAGGGCAATCCGTTCCCGAATGACTTCCGTCGCGATGCCACCGCCGCCGAACTGCAGGCGAAATACGGTGATAAATCCAAGGAAGAGCTGGAAGGTCTGGGCATCAAGGTGGCCATTGCCGGCCGCATGATGCTCGACCGCAAGGCGTTCAAAGTGGTTCAGGACATGACCGGCCGCATCCAGATCTATGCCTCCAAGGACGTCCAGAAAGACACCAAGCACTGGGATATGGGCGACATCGTGGGCGTGCGTGGCACCCTGTCGAAATCCGGCAAGGGCGACCTGTATGTGACCATGGACGAATACGTACTGCTGACCAAGTCACTGCGCCCGCTACCGGAGAAGCACAAGGGGCTGACTGACACCGAAGCCCGCTATCGGCACCGGTACGTGGACCTGATGGTGAACGAGGACAGTCGCCGCGTGTTCCATGCCCGGTCGAAGATCATCAACGCCATGCGCCAGTACTTCGCCGAGCGTGATTTCATGGAGGTGGAAACCCCCATGCTGCAGGTGATTCCGGGTGGCGCCACCGCCCGTCCGTTCGTGACCCATCACAACGCTCTGGGCATCGATATGTATCTGCGCATTGCTCCGGAACTGTTCCTCAAGCGCCTGGTGGTCGGTGGCTTTGAGCGAGTGTTCGAAATCAACCGTAACTTCCGCAACGAAGGGCTGTCTACCCGGCACAACCCCGAGTTCACCATGGTCGAGTTCTACCAGGCCTACGCCGATTACAACGACCTGATGGACCTGACCGAAGACATGCTGCGTACCATCACCCAGAAGGTGCTGGGTACCACCACTGTAATCAACACACGGGTACTGAAAGACGGTAGCGAAGAGACCATCGAATACGATTTCGGCAAGCCGTTCGAGCGCCTCACTGTGGTCGACGCCATCCTGCGCTACAACCCGGACATCACCCGTGAGCAACTGGCTGACGACGCACAGGCCCGAGAAGTGGCCAAGAACCTGGGTATCCACGTGAAAGACATCTGGGGCCTGGGCAAGGTGCAGATCGAAATCTTCGAAGCCACCGCCGAGCATCGCCTCACCCAGCCGACGTTCATCACCGAGTACCCGAAAGAAGTGTCGCCTCTGGCTCGCTGCAAAGACAGCGATCCGTTTGTGACCGAGCGCTTTGAGTTCTTCGTGGGCGGTCGCGAGATTGCCAATGGCTTCTCTGAGCTGAACGATGCCGAAGACCAGGCCGAACGCTTCCAGGCCCAGGTGGCTGAGAAAGATGCCGGCGACGACGAAGCCATGTTCTACGATGACGACTATGTCATGGCCCTCGAATACGGTTTGCCGCCGACCGCTGGTGAAGGTATCGGCATCGACCGCCTGGCCATGCTGCTGACCAACTCGCCATCCATCCGCGACGTCATCCTGTTCCCGGCCATGCGCCCGGAACACAAGGCCGAACAGAAACCGGAAAGCGAGTAAGCCCATGCACCCTGCCGAGGCACTGGCTCAACAATTGAAGCCCGGCCGCGGCTGGGACCAGTGGCTGGCGGACGAGTTCCGCCAGCCCTACATGCGGCAACTGGCCGAATTCCTCGCCGCCGAGGAACAGGCCGGCAAGGTTCTGTATCCCCCCAGCTCCCACTGCTTCAATGCCCTCAACAGCACACCGCTGGCCAACGTAAACGTAGTGATCCTTGGCCAGGACCCCTACCACGGCCCCGGCCAGGCCCATGGTTTGTGCTTCTCTGTGCGCCCTCAGGTTCCGCCACCACCGTCCCTGGTCAATATCTTCAAGGAAATCGAAACCGACCTGGGCATCGCGCCACCGGATCACGGCTGTCTGCAGCCGTGGGCAGAGCAGGGCGTGCTTCTGCTCAACAGTGTCCTCACGGTCGAGCAGAGCAATGCCGGAGCCCATCAAGGCAAGGGTTGGGAGAGGTTTACCGACAAGGTGATCGAAGTTATCAACCGGGAGCGCGACAACGTGGTCTTCCTGTTGTGGGGCAGCTACGCCAAGAAAAAGGGCCAGCACATTGACCGGAACCGCCACCTGGTTCTGGATGGCCCACACCCGTCACCGCTCAGTGCCTACCGTGGATTCTTTGGTTGCCGGCATTTCTCGAAGGCTAACGAATGGCTGAGGGAGCAGGGCAGGCCCTCCGTTGATTGGGCATTGCCAAGCAAAGCTGCGTTGATTGCCAAATATAAACAGTGACGCACTGAAGGCGGTCGGCAGACTCCCGAAGAAAGCCGGAACCTATTGAAGCAGCGCCATAGCTGCTTCCATCTGCGCATTCAGATCCTCTTCCTCGCTCATATCGATATTCGGATCCAGTCCCAGCCGATCGAACGCAGAAATCTTCGTCCAGTCCATCTCGTTCCAGGGATGATCGCTCCCGGCAACCAGCTGCAGGTTGGCCACCATCACCAGATCGGCATAATCTGCTGCCGGCACCTCACGCTGGAAGTTGGCGTATTCCAGAGGCACATTCTGCAGTTCCTTCGGAAAATCCCATTTTTTCAGAATCATAGAGCCAATACGCGGGTGCAGCTCATCAATCACATTGTCCAGCATGATGCTGCTGATCTGGATATCCTGATCCTCCACATAACGCAGAATCGGCAGAATACCGATCAGGTGCACCAGGCCAGCCAGCGTTGCCTGATCCGCCTTCAGGCGGGTGTAATGTTGCGCCAGAACATGGCACACGCCCGCCACTTCGGTGCTGGTCTGCCAGGTGGCACGCAGGCGCTTGTCGATCATGTCTGACGTGGCCTGGAACATCTGTTCCATCGCCAGCCCCATGGCCAGATTACTGGTGTAAGCCATACCCAGTCGGCTGACCGCCATGTTCAGGTTTTCGATGGCGCGACTGCCGCGAAACAGCGGGCTGTTGCACACCCGGATGATACGCGCCGAGAGCGCCGTATCGTTGCTGATGACCTTCACCAGATCGGCAATGGCAGAGTCTTCGGACTCGGCAATCTCCCGCACCTGAAGCGCTACCTCAGGCAGGGTTGGAAGTACCAGCTTGTCGTTTTCAATGGCAGCCGTCAGGTCAGACTTGATGGTTTCAACAATATTGGCCATGGTCAGTTAGGTTCCACTTGTCTGGAGGCATCCCACGTACGGGGATAAAACCGGTATGTGTTTTAATTTATAGCAAATTTTTCCGGTATTTCCTGTCAACTTATGTATCCGGCTGTTCGGCTTTCTCTCGTTCAGGGACCGGATAGGGTATCGGCCGCACCTCAAGTTGCAGGCCCTCATGACCGTCTACGCCCAGATGCTTGCTGGCCGCGTCATGTCGGATCACCGCCAGCATTTCCCCCTGCTGCTCGCCAGTCAGTACTGAGTTAACCACCTCGCCCACGGCACTGCCATCGGCGATCAGGCGGGTACCGGGTGCCGGGGCGGCATCAGTGCCGGAGAAAGCGACCCGGAACAGGCTTTTCTTTAACTGGCCGAGGAAATGCATCCGCGCAATCACTTCCTGTCCGGTGTAACAGCCTTTCTTGAAGTGAATGCCTTGCAGATGCTGAAGGTTGAGCATCTGGGGAACATAGGCTTCCCGGGTTGCCTCGGTCAGCCAGGGTACGCCGGCGCTGATCTCCGAGGCCTGCCAGGTCGGCATGGAAAGTTCGGAGGTGGGCGGCAACGAAGGCTGGGCATCGGTTTGCCAGAGTTCGAAGCGAGCGAGGTGGTTGCTGTCATCTTCGACACGAATCAGGTACCCGTTATCGGTACTTAACACCTGACCGGGGCGGGTCAGTTCGTCTGTGGCCGCGCCGGCAACCTGTCGGGCGGTCTCGATCCCCAGCAGACCGGTGATCCGGCCTGCGTCAAGAACGGCAAGCGATGTGCCCCGGAACAGCATCAGGTACTTGTTCAGGTGCTGAACGGTGTCTTCTGCGGTCTCCCGCTCGAGGCTGAGCAGCAAGTCTTCGCCATCCCGGACCAGTCGGGTAATGCAGTAGGCCCTGCCCTTCGGGGTGCAGGCTGCTGCCCTGAGCGACTGTCCGGCAGTGACTTCGTCCACACTCTGGCTGAACTGGCCCTGGACAAACTTGTCGGTACCCGGCCCGCTGATTCTGGCCAGAACCCGGTCGGTCAGATGAGCCCAACCCTCGTAAGTGGGATTGGCTGGCGTTTCGGTATTGGCGTTAGTCATCGAAAACTCCGGATGGAATCGGGGGTTCACCGTGAAATAGCTGCTGGCCCTGCAAGGAGCCACATGCGCAGCCGACGGAATGCCTGTTCGGAAACATTGCCACGACATAGCCGGGATGGACTGAGCAGGATCGCGGTCATGGTGTCTGATCTGGTGACAACGGACTCTACTTTCAAGATCAGAAAGGATGCACCGAGCGAGCTGCAGCCGCAAACTCTGGCGGTAACTTCCTGGCCATTGGCCAGCTGGCATCGAAGATGCTGGTCGTCAGTGGTCAGGCTGATAATGGCATTGGCTCCACGGAGCCGGCCACAACGACGGAATTCCTGCCAGCCCAGAGGCAGGGAAACCGGTAACAACACCAGTGCCAGCGGGGTGATGGACAGGCTGATTGCCAGTAGTACAGCAGACAGCGCCAGCCAGGGCAGGCTGGCGCAAATACCCGCGGCCCTGGAGGGCGACAGGTTCAGTTCAATCGGGTTGGACACGGTTCAGGATCATGTCAACGATGTGACGAAGATCCGGGTCCTCCGGCTTGCTGCGCTGCATGAACCACTCGAACATGTCCGTATCCTCGCAACTTAACAGCTTGCGGTAACGGGCCTGGTCTTCCGCTGAAAGATCCCGGTATACCTCTTCAAGGAACGGGAGCAGCAGGACGTCCAGTTCCAGCATGCCGCGGCGGCTGTGCCACCACAGGCGATGAAATTCAGTGTGATCCTGAGAAGTATTGGTTTCGGACATAACGGATTCTGCCTTTGGAAACGGAGTAAGGCCCGGTCTCAGGGAGACGGGGTGCGGTAAGTCGTCGGCACCAGCACGGTATCCTGGGCGTCATTCAGCAGGCCCGGATAATCCAGTGTGTAATGCAGGCCTCGGCTTTCCTTGCGTTGCAGTGCCGAGCAGATGATGAGGTCGGAGACTGTGACCAGGTTGCGCAGTTCGATCAGGTCATTGGAGACCCGGTAGTTACTGTAAAACTCGCCGATTTCACGGGACAGCAAATCAACCCGGTGTTTCGCCCGCTGCAGGCGTTTGGTGGTTCGGACGATGCCGACATAGTCCCACATAAAGTGCCGAAGTTCGTCCCAGTTATGGGAGATGATGACGTCTTCGTCGGAGTCCCGCACCTGGCTTTCGTCCCAGTCCGGGGCTGACGGTGGTGGTGGAATGTCAGCCTCCCTGCGGGTGATGTCCTGAGCCGCGGCCCGGCCATAGACCAGACATTCCAGCAACGAGTTGCTGGCCATGCGGTTGGCGCCGTGCAGGCCGGTGAAGGCGGCTTCGCCAACGACATAGAGTTGGTTGATGTCGGTACGCGCCCGTTCATCACTGACAATTCCGCCGCAGGTATAATGGGCAGCAGGCACCACGGGAATCGGTTCGCGGGTAATGTCGATCCCGAAGCTCAGGCACTTTTCGTAAATGGTCGGGAAGTGCTGTTTGATGAAGTCGGCCGGCTTATGGCTGATATCCAGGAACAGGTGGTCTGCGCCCAGGCGCTTCATCTCATGGTCAATGGCCCTGGCAACAATGTCCCGGGGCGCGAGTTCCGCCCGTTCATCAAACCGGTCCATGAACCGACTGCCGTCCGGCAGCCGGAGCACGCCACCTTCGCCCCGAACCGCCTCGGTAATCAGGAAGGACTTGGCGTGCGGGTGGTACAGGCAGGTGGGGTGGAACTGATTGAACTCCATGTTGGCAACACGGCAACCGGCTCGCCAGGCCATGGCAATTCCATCTCCGGAAGCGCCGTCCGGATTGGTCGTGTAGCGATACGCCTTGGAGGCGCCGCCGGTGGCGATGACGGTGAACCTGGCTCGAAACAGTTCCACATGATTGTCTTCGAGATTCAGGATGTAGGCGCCGACGCAACGGTTGCCGGGAAGTGCAAGCTTGCGGTTGGTAATCAGATCCACAGCCACCCGGCCGGCTTTCAGGTCAATATTCGGCCTGGCCTGGGCCTGGCTCGCCAGGGTGGTGGAAACCGCGTGGCCGGTGGCATCGGCGGCGTGGATAATCCGGCGATGGCTATGGCCACCTTCTCGGGTCAGGTGGTAGTCCTCTCCGTCATCCTGCCGGGTGAACTTCACGCCGGAGTCGATCAGCCACTTGATGCTTTCCTTGCTGTGTTCCACGGTAAAGCGGACCGCGTCTTCGTGGCACAGACCGCCGCCCGCGTTGAGGGTGTCCTGTATGTGATTCTCCACGGAATCGGTATCGTCCAGAACCGCAGCGATGCCTCCCTGGGCCCAGAGGGTGGCGCCAGAGCTGATATCGGCTTTGCTGATGACGCAAACCCGCAAGTGCTCCGGAAGATTCAGCGCAACGGTAAGGCCGGCAGCGCCGCTGCCGATGATCAGAACATCGTATTCGTAGGACTGTGGCATTGAGTCGTGGTCGCGGGCCATAATGTGGACGTGTATTGAACTAAACTTTACGCTTGCTGTCTATTTGGGCTAACGGATAACCCTGTCAGCCGGGTGCGGTCTGCATCAAGGGTTAGTGAACGAACGCTGGAACAGCCCAATGACACAAGCCACTCGTATCGAGGCCAGACCACTGGCTCCCAAAACAGGACTTTCTGTTGCTTCGTCCATGACGCCTGACAATGACTGGAAACCCGGTGAGCAGTCCGACAGCCAGACGGATCTGCAGTTGGTTCGCAAGGTCCGGAACGGAGATCGTGCGGCCTTCGATCTGCTGGTGGTGAAATACCAGTCCAGGGTCGCGTCTATTATCAGCCGCTATGTCTACGACAGCCAAGAAGTCATGGATCTGACTCAGGAAACCTTTGTCAAAGCCTTCCGCGCGATTGATCGCTTTCGCGGCGACAGCGCGTTTTACACCTGGTTGTACCGGATTGCCGTAAACACCGCCAAGAATTTCCTTGAGGCCCGCGGCAGGCGGCCCCAGGGATCGGCGGATGTCACCGATGCGGAAAACTTTGATGATGGCGGCCGACTGCGTGACCCGGCCTCGCCGGAGCGGTTGCTGCAGAGGGAACAGTTGCAGAAAGCTCTTGCGGAAGCCATTGCCAGCCTGCCGGAGGAACTGCGGTCGGCGTTCCTGCTCAGGGAATACGATGGCCTGAGTTATGAAGATATTGCCCGGATACTGGAGTGCCCCATAGGTACCGTGCGCTCAAGAATTTTCCGGGCGCGGGACTCGGTGGATCGCCACCTTGGCCCGCTCCTTGATCAGTCAGTAACGTGAATGAGGTTGCATCCTATGGATGAGCGTCTCAGAGAAACACTGTCTTCGATGATGGATGACGAGGCCGATGAGCTATCGGTTCGTCGGTTGTTGTCACATGGCAACCAGGAGGACGTGCGCGGCCAGTGGCAGCGATGGCAGCAGATACGTGATCTGATGCACGAGCAGCACGGTCCTGCCGATGGTATTGATGTTGCCGGCGCGGTGAGGGAAGCGCTCGATGGCCATGCTCGCTCAGAACAGGCCCGGTCGCCGGTGGAGGTGCCCAGGGTGTCGGTCTGGCGCTGGCCGGTGGCCGCCATGGTGTTCATGGCGTTGATTGTGGGCTTCGGTGCTGGAGCCGGCTGGGATACCCGCACCGGAGTACCTGTTCAGGCACTGGCCGGCGGCAGTACTGAGCCTTCAACCTCCGCGGTAACGCTGTCGGCGGCGGTTGAGGAAGTGGCACTACAGCGGCTGGACGAAGACCAGTTGCGCCAGATGCGTCAGTACCTGCTTGAGCATGCCCAGCACAACAGCGTGGGTGCAGGTCGTGGCTCGGTGGGTTACGCCCGCCTGGTCAGCGCCAGTGGTAACTATTGAACCGGGAGCATGGGTTTATGAATAACCGGGTATCCAGCAGGTCGGTATTCGGAGCGGTTGCCGCTCTTGTGGCTCTGCTGTGCCTGTTGATCAATCCGGTGAGGGCCGAGTTGGCCAGCGAGACAAAGAAAAGCGGTGAAGCCCCGGCGGCCATGGCCTGGCTGGAGCGGCTTGGCCCTGCACTCAACATGACTTCGTACCGCGGGGTCTTTGTTTATGCCCGGGGCGATCAGGTACATTCCATGCGCATTGCCCACCGTTACCGGAACGGGCGTGTTGAGGAACGCCTGGTGATGCAGGACGGCGGCAGTGGTGAAATCGTCCGTAAAGGCATGAACGTGGTCTGTGTATTGCCTGACAGGGGCAGGGTCCGGCTGGACGAGGTGATACCTTCGGGCCCGTTCGCAGAAGCGTTTACCAGTCAATTGATGCCGTTTGGCCGCTGGTATCTGCCTGAACTGGCGGGTGAAGACCGGGTCGCCGGCTACGATGTGGTGATCGTGGCGCTCGGGGCCCGGGATGATGATCGCTACAGCCACCGCCTCTGGCTGGAAAAAGAGACGGGACTACTGGTCAAGAGCCAGGTGCGGGATGTAAACGGTGAGGTACTGGAGCATTTTCAGTTCACCGATCTTGAGATCACTGACGATATTTCCGACGAGGAACTCGAGGTTCAGACCCGTGGTCGTGAGATTAGCCGTACCCTGGACGATGGCCGGAAACAGGAGTCATCTGTTGGCCGGATGAATGGCTGGACTTTGTCCTGGCAGCCGGAGGGCTTTGTGCCGGCGGCTGCACCACGTTCGGGCAGTGGCAAGGCCGTGGCGTTCTCCGATGGCCTGGCTGCGTTTTCCGTATTTGTTGAGCCTGTCGGGCGGCTGAAAATGCCGACAGGCGCTTCCCGTATCGGGGCAACCACCATCTACATGCGCGAAGTCATGGTCTCTGATCGCCCCTTCCTGATAGCGGTGGTTGGTGAAATTCCGCCGGGCACTGCACGAAAGGTGGCAGATGCCGTGGAAGTGGATGACGATTTCGTAGCTGAGCTGTCCGGGTCATGATCACGGAAACCGGTAAAGTCGTGGCCCTGGTGGGTGATCAGGTCTGGGTGCAGACGATAAGAACCAGTGCCTGTCAAAGTTGCTCGGCCCGCTCGGGCTGCGGGCAGCGAGCCCTGGCTGCGGTATCCGGTGGCCGGGCGAATCAGGTACTGGTAGATAATTCCGTGGGCGCCCGGGTGGGCGATGAAGTGGTCATCGGGCTGGATGAACAGTCGCTGCTGAATGCCTCGCTGATTATTTACGGTTTGCCGTTGGTGCTGATGGTGCTTGCCAGTGTGATGGCGCATAACTGGGCCGCGGGGTCAGACCTGGGCGCCATAGCCGGAGCGGTGGCAGGCCTGGGCGTCGGATTCTGGCTGGTGCAGCGTTGGCAGGCCGGGGCCGGTGATCGCTACCAGCCGCGGTTGTTGAGGGTAAAGACAATTCCATCCTCGACATGTCCATGATCCCTACCGTTTTTTAAGTTGAAAATTCACGTCCCAGCCCCAGAATAGCTCTATAAACGCAAGTAAAATCAGGGGGTTCTACATGCCAGAAAAAAATATAGAAGCTGCCCGTATGTCTTCCCTGGCCAGGCCCGGAGCCATACTGGGCGTTCTGCTGATGCTGGCTGCCATGGCGTCGGTATTCTGGAGCCAGGGCGTCGCAGCCAGAGGCCTGCCGGATTTCACTGAGCTGGTGGAAGATAACTCCAGTGCGGTGGTGAATATCAGCACTACAACCGATCCGGGCAGCCAAAGCTCTGGCTTCCATGGACTCCCTTTTGATGAAAGGCAACTGGAGCAGCTGCCGCCTTTCCTTCAGGATTTCTTCCGCGGCCCGCAGTCTCCTTTTGGTGGTTCCCCTCGGCCGCAGCAGCCGCGCAGGAGCATGGGCTCCGGCTTTATTGTGTCAGCGGATGGTTACGTACTGACCAACAATCACGTGGTTGAGGGTGCCGATGAAGTGATTGTGCGCCTGAATGACCGCCGCGAGTTTTCCGCCACTATCGTGGGTACCGATCCCCGCTCGGATATGGCGGTTCTCAAAATCGAGAATGGTGAAGACCTGCCGGTGGTCAGCGTTGGACGTTCCGGGGATCTGAAAGTCGGCGAATGGGTTTTCGCGATCGGCTCGCCATTCGGGTTTGACTACACGGTGACGGCGGGCATTGTCAGTGCTCTGGGCCGCTCGCTGCCATCCGAAAACTACGTGCCGTTTATCCAGACCGACGTTGCCATTAACCCCGGTAACTCCGGTGGCCCGCTGTTCAACCTGGAAGGTGAAGTGGTGGGCATAAACTCCCAGATTTACACCCGCTCCGGCGGCTTCATGGGGGTGTCGTTCGCCATTCCGATTGACGATGCCATGAACGTATTCCGCCAGCTCCGTGACAAAGGTACCGTCGCCCGGGGTTGGTTGGGCGTGCTTATTCAGGAAGTGAATCGGGATCTGGCCGAGAGTTTCGGGCTGCGCCGTCCCCGCGGCGCGTTGATTGCCGAAGTGATGCCGGATTCACCGGCGGAAAAGGGTGGCCTTGAGGCCGGTGATATTGTGCTGGAATACAATGGCGAGGATGTTCAGTTGTCCTCTGACCTGCCGCCCATGGTTGGCCGTACACCGGTGGGTGAATCGGCGCGCCTGACCGTGTTGCGAGGTGGTGATGAAATCACCCTCGACGTGGAAATTGGCAAGTTGCCGGAAGACGGCGATGACGCTGCCCAGCCCTCAACCGGTAGCCGCGACAATAGCACGGGCGCACCGCTTGGGTTGTCCGTTGAGCCACTGGCTCCCGAGACTGCTCGCTCCATCGGCGTGGAAGGCGGTGTTGTAGTCGCTGGCGTAGATCGTGGCCCGGCGTTTGAGGCTGGTATTCGTGCCAGGGACATCATTACCGAGATCAACCGCCAGCAGATTCGCTCGGTGGAGGACTTCCGGTCGGTGGTCCGCGACTTGCCGGAAAACCGGGCGGTCTCGGTCCGGATCGTAAGGCAGGGTCGGGCAATCTACCTGGTCATGAAGCCCTGAGTTCGTAACCGGCTTTCAAGTAAGAATGGGCCCCCGGCGTGTGAGGACGCGTCCGGGGGCTTTTGGTTTTTAAGCCTTAGTTTGTCCGTTTTGGGCGAGCACTATAAAAGCCATTCGATGCTTTGTGCCCGCCAAGTCGACCCGGAATTTCTGTCATTAACGATTAAGCCGCTTTTTAAACAAAAGCGAACATTCGGATGGCCTCAGAGATCCCCGGCTCTTTCTGCCTTGGTTGGGCGCTTGGTCATTTCTCAAGAACCCGGCAAACGATCAAATGGACTAACTGTTCCAGCTCTTCGATCGCCAATAATGTGGGTGTAGATTTCAGTCGTCCGAATATCGCTGTGGCCGAGGATTTCCTGGACCGTTCGGATATCACTTCCCGATCTCAGTAGCTCGGTGGCAAAAGCGTGGCGAAAAGTATGCGCCGAGGAGTCTTCGACATCTTGTAGTGCAGGTTTTCGATCTCCCTTTTCAGCACATTCTTGTAAAGGAAAATAATGGCGCAGAGCGCCTGGTTTTGGGTGGCGGGGCTGACCCCTCGATTTACGGCGAGATGATTCAGGAAACGCTCAATTTCGCGATTACCCATCACCTCAGGGTGCTTCTTGTCATTGAACAGAATGAACTGGCGGACCCAGTAGAGATAGGTTTTCTCTGTTCGATAGCTGTACTGCTTCGTCCTGATTTCTGTGCGAACCGATTGCAGAAACGGTGATTTTGACACAGTCGCCCCTCCGTGGCTGAGTGCTGTATATGTATACAGTTATAAT
The DNA here is from genome assembly GCF_000475375.1 of Marinobacter sp. EVN1. Classification (NCBI taxonomy): domain Bacteria; kingdom Pseudomonadati; phylum Pseudomonadota; class Gammaproteobacteria; order Pseudomonadales; family Marinobacteraceae; genus Marinobacter; species Marinobacter sp. EVN1. The sequence continues at coordinate 4,827 of NZ_AXCB01000020.1, read as the reverse complement.
GAAAAAGCCTCGGGAATGCCAAAAATTCTGCGGTTTGATTTGCATAAGGCCGCACACTTTTCACAGAGCACCCTAGTAGCCCATTGATTTAGAGACGGAAATTTTTGGCCTTTTGGATTTCACTTGCAGAAACGTGCAACAATAACTTGCTTGCAAACTTTTCACAGAAGCAAGACAGGAAAAGCGCTTGGGAGCCGGATGGTAAGGGTTTGAAAAGTCGAGATTATCCGGGCCGTGACTCAGTTTTGGACGGGGTGGTGGCGTTGCGGTTTAATAAGAATTCAAACCAATAAGCTGTTAGAGCTACAAATGAAGATCTGGCCTATAGCAAAAGTCTCGCTGATCGCTATAGCGGGAATCAGCACTGTATACGACACCTCCTACGCAGAGGTTGGCCCCCAGATTGGTTGGGCGCCTGTTATCTCGGGGTTGGTGTTTTTCCCTGCTTTGATACTCGTTGGTCTATTCGTTTTGAAAGCTATTCTCAGGCGCAAACTCAACTTCGAGAAGCCAACCTTGGACTCGAACCCGTTGGACTTTTCTCATCCTGAGCATTTCTTTCATCTTGCAGGGATGGTCATGATGGCGAGCGGAATGTGTGGTTTGGTGGCAACATATATAAGGTCTGGTGAGGTATGGCCAGTGCAGGTTGCTACTGTAACGTTAGGAATCGGCGTACTTTTCGGGCTATGGATATTGCAGGTTGTTCATGCGGGGCAATTGGCAAGCTCTAACAAGTAGTTGCAGTACGTTCCGGCCCTGGCGGGCCTCCACCGGACCGGTTTTCCGTTGCACTCCAAACCGGCCGCTGAACATTGGCGTTAGGTGTTCACGAGGAATCTAGATGGATCCAATATTAAAATACATTGTTACCGGATTGGTTAGCTTAAGTGTTGGGCTATTGCTTCAGCGATTTCAAGCAAGACCTAATCTTAAGTATTTCCTTCCCGGCACTTTTCTTTTTGATGTGACAGATCCAAAAGTAAGTATTCGAACGGACTCTCTGACAATACAGAATTTTGGACGTAAAGCAGCCCAAAATATAGAGATCATTCACAAAGAGCGCCCAGACCATTTTCAGTTTTCTCAGGCTATGGGCTTTGAAGAAGAACATGCACCCGATGGGAGTCATATCACCAAAATTTCTAGCTTGGGCCCCAAGGAATTTATTAATATCCAGTATCTAAGCCATATAAAACCCCCAGTATTACTAAATGTTAGATCTGAAGATGGGCCAGCGAAGCTGATTCAAGTTCAATTCCAAAGGCTTTATCCACAGTGGTTTAATTTTTCTGCGGCTGCCCTTCTGCTAGTGGGTTTAGGTACCATCTTATATGGCATAGTAAAACTCGGTATTAAATTATATGGCCTACTTTAAGAGTCCACACCTAACAAGAAAAGGCAGCATCGCCCTGCGGGCTGGACGCGCTAACGCGCGCCGCTGCTTTTGGCGTTAGCACTCAGGAAACTATGAACGACGAGTTGCTCATCGACATGTCTGGAATCATGGACGAAGAAACATTCCATGAGTATGTATCTAAGAAGCTCGACTTCCCTGAATACTATGGCTACAACTTGGACGCATTCTGGGATTGCATCTCAGATGAAGATCAATCCGCTATGCCCAGAAAGCTGGTGGTTGAGGGGTTGGCCGCCTTAAAAAATTTTCTGCCCGAGCTAAATGATCGTTTCGTTGAGTGTCTGCGAGACTATGCAAAAGAGCACCCTGACCGAGAGGTCGTCATGCGGCAAGACAGCCCCTCGGGGGAAGGAATTGAGTTCGAGCATGAATAGCTATCTAGCCACGAGTATAGGTGCTAACCAGACGGTCAACCGGACGCTTTGTTCCGCTGCCGCTCCACAAATCGGCCCGTTACGCCGGCGTTATGTGTAGGAGTATCCATGAGCGACGAAATCGAGATTAAGCTCACAGAGGACGAAGCTTGGGTGCTTTTCGAGTTTGTCCGCAGGTTTAGTGATACAGATCGGCTCTCTATTGCAGATCAGGCTGAGCAAAGGGCTCTTTGGAATTTGTGCTGTATTTTTGAGAAGACGCTGCATCAAGCTCAAGACATTAGCTACGAAGAGTTCATTGCGCAGCGTAGGGATCGACTCCGAGATGAGTTCTGAACTCCAGCACATAACAAACCGCGTAAGACGGACGGCTTTCAGCCGCCGCTTCGCTCCGCGTTAGGACTATCTATGTATCGGCTGTCGAATGATCAAATCCCGAGGTGGAAAAAGGAAGCTTCCGTTTTTCTGCCGTCGTCAATCGACTCTCAGTGTCCAGAGTGCGGGCGTCTAGTCTCATTCGCGACAGCCAAATGGAGTCCTGCGCCTCAGAACACAAGAATAGCGGTAGTTCGATGCCCGGCCTGCCAAACACCTGCCATGTTCTTCTTGCTAAATCATAAAGGGGAAGCGGGAACCCTTGGCAGTGGCGAGCAGCTTTACATACATGCTAAACCACCAGGAAGAGAAGCTCTCCCCGAAATTGTTGATGGTGAGGGCTTGGATGACCCACTCAAGCGAGCTTATGTCTCAGCGGTAAATGTATTCAATACCCAAGAGTGGGGAGCGACAGCTGTACTAACACGCAGGCTTCTGGAGGGTGTAACCAAATCCTTACTCCCACCGGAATACCAGTCGCTTCCGCTAGCCAAGCAAGTAGCAAAGCTTCCCGAAACAAAGGATCTTTCGGAACCGATACTGAAGATTGCAGATGCTATCCGCAAGGGAGGGAACCTGGGTGCACATTTCGATTTGGAAGCCGAGCCCACACAGGAGGTCTCTCAATTGATGCTGGATTTGGCAGAGGAATTGATCGAATACTTTTTCGTGCTGCCAGCAAGAATCGAAGAGCTACACGATAAGATTGAGGACTTAAATGGGACAAAGTCCTAACCAGTGCAGGCACGGCGACGCCCATTACATTGCGCCTTTGGCTCCATTTCATGGGCGCGCATGCTGCAAGCGTTATGCCCAGTAGAACAGGGGAAGCACTTTGATAAATAGTTGGTCAGGATACAAAGAGTGGGTTTCTCAAACCATTGCTAGCGGTAATCATTTTTATTATCGAGGCCAGCTGAATCCAACCTGGAAGCTACAAACTACTTTTCACCGGCAAGCAGAGAGGACCTACGTTCCTCTTCAGCATTACTTGGACCATATTCTCCCAGAAGTAAGCTACCATGTTTCAGCACATCAAAATGAAGACCTGAACCTTTTTGACGAGGCCCAATTCGGTAATTTGTTGGCCCGGCTTCAGCACCACGGCTTCCCAACGCCGCTTCTAGACTGGACTCTTTCGCCATACATTGCTGCTTTCTTCGCATATAAAAACGTAGACCCTAAGGCGCCTCAAACTCAGTCCGTCACCGTTTATATGTTTGACTTTCAACAGTGGGCGGCAACTTTTCAGCAACCGATGAACCTCCGAGCAGAGGTCAACTTTGTGAGTGCGTTTCGTCCTTTTGCAAAAGGGAATCCCAGAATGCATAGGCAGATGGCGGTCACCACAGTAACCAACGTTTCAGATATGGAGCAGTATTTGCTCCAGCAAGGAAATGCGGCCCAGAAAACATTTCTTTATAAGGCGCTTCTTCCGGTATCGGAAAGAAGACTAGTAATGAATGAATTGAATCTCATGGGGATTAACGCAATGACCATGTTCCCTGACTTTGATGGCATTTGTGCGGCTATGAAAGAAATGTTTTTCAATGACTTAGATGTTAATCCCTTGGTGCCACCACCTCCTGCGCCGGGAGGGTACGGAGCATAACCAGTCATTCCAGTTCGTTCCGGCCCTGTTGGGCCTCCACCGGACGGCCTTTTCTCCGCTTCGCTACAAAAAGGCCGCCGCTGAATATTGGCGTTAGAAGGCAGAGATGGAAACGCATAACCTCGGTTCTACCCGGCAATATAATCAGCCAACATGGACAGGCGCAGGGTTCGTTGAAGCCCCGGCGCAAGAGCTATGGGAGAGGCTCCCCGAGTTGCTACGTGACATAGCTCTAGAGGAAATACGCAGCGGCAACAAGCCGATTGGTATCCTTGAGAATCAAGAAAGAGGGATTGTGCTGTTAAGTCTAGCGAAGGGGCCGTTAATCCCAAGAGACACTGATGAGCGCGTCATCGTCCATACTCATCATGAGTACGGAAACTACTGCTATGACGGCACAACAGCTACATACGAAGACGCACAGTCTGGTAGCTTTTTATCGTTCGAAGATCCAGAGTATGAAGATGAGACCTTCTAACCATACGGTCAACCGGACGCCAAAAGCGTGCCGCTTTTGGTTCCCTTCGCTGCGCTACGGCGCCGGTTACCATCAGCGTTATGAATTTTTAACGAGTACTAAATGACTACAGTAACGTGCTATCGCCCGCTCGGGCAAAAAGAATTGGATTTGGTAGAGGAAAGCGGTTTTACGCGGTGGCCACCTAGATTACCAGAACAACCAATTTTCTACCCAGTTACCAGTGAGGAATACGCCATCGAGCTGACTCAGTGGAACATTACCGATTTTGGGAAGGGCTACGTATCTAAATTCGAGGTGAAAAAAGAATTTATGGATCGTTTCCCAATAAAAACCGTGGGTGCTAAGAGGCACACAGAGTGGTGGGTTCCCGCAGAGAAACTTGAAGAACTCAATGATAATATTGTGGGTAAGATCGAGATAATTGGCGAGTACGGTAATTCATAACAATACGGTCAACGGGACGCCTTGGCTCCGGTGCTGTTTGTGCATTTGCTTCGCAAATTGTCACACAACCATCACCTTCACCAACGCGCCCGTTACCTCTGCGTTAGGTGTAAGGGAATAT